>CAIOYU010000311.1 GCA_903862565.1 uncultured Actinomycetes bacterium
ACCCGAACCGATGAAAACACGGATGAAGTCGGCGACCGGGTTGACGGTCGCTGCCGCACTCGCAGAAGCCACGGCAGCACCGACCGGCACGCTCTTCGCGCCACTACGATCACTGGTCGCCGCCACCGGCGATACGCCACGCGCGACACCACCGAGGTCGCGGCGAACCCGATTCGCCACCGCAGCCGACCGGGGGGAATCCGACACCCCCACCGATGCCCCCACCGACGACACCGGAGCCTGACGGGTCACCTGGCTGGCCGCCGCACGCGACGACCGCCGCGCCACGCCACTGTTCGCGGTCGCCGAGGCATCGCGACCCACCGACGCGGAACTCGACGAGTCAGCAGCCGGGCCGTCAGCGTGGGCCACCGCCATCCCACCGGCCATCGCCGCCCACACACCCACACCCAGCGCACCCGCACCCAACCACCCATACGGAGTGCGCTGACGGCGACCACGAACCGACCCTGAGTTAGCCATGGCCTTTGTATATCGGAGAAAGGACGCTCACTCCCCGGTTTCAATCACCCCGGCAGATGTCAGGCGCAGAGGCCGGTGGGCTACAGGGGTGCCTGTTCGCCGCAAGGCGTGTCTCGTAAGAGACCACATACGAGGCACCGCCTCGGTCGCCGGCGACCCGCCCGTTCCGGCAGTTGAGGTTGTCTCGATAGTCTGTCTCGTTTCTTACTGTCTCATAAGTGATATGTCAGACACTTTTGATACAATGGGGTCATGCCCACCAATACCCACGCCGCCGGCACCCGCATCGGCTACGTCCGCGTCTCGACCGTCGCCCAAACCCTGGATCAGCAGCAGACCGCACTGGAATCGGCCGGCGTGACCAAGATGTTCAGCGACACCCTCTCCGGCGCCCGCGACGACCGTCCAGGCCTGGCCGAACTGCTGGCCTACGTCCGCGACGGCGACACCGTCGTGGTCTGGAAGCTCGACCGCCTGGGCCGCAACCTGGCGCACATCCTGGCGACCGTCAAGCACCTGACCGACCGGGGCGTGACCCTGGTGTCGGTCACCGACGGCATCGACTCCTCGACGGCGGCGGGCCGCATGATGATCGGGGTCCTGGGGTCGCTGGCCGAGTACGAGCGCGAGTTGATCAAGGAGCGCACCGCGCTCAAGCGGGCGGCCTCCCGCGCCAACGGCACCAAGTTCGGCCGGCCCCGCAAGGTGTCCGACGCCGAGCACATCGCCACCGCCCGCCGGATGAAAGCCGATGGGCACACGGGACGGGACATCGCCAAGTACCTGGGGGTCAGCAGGGCCACCCTCTACCGCTACCTGGATGAGGACTGCGCAGCCTGAGTTCTGCTTTAACTTTTGAGAAACTTGGCCTGCGGGTTTCCCTGGCGACATAGGGCCTCGGCAGCCGGCGGCAGCTTGATCTCAGAACTAAAGAACGGAGAATGGGCACCGCGTGCCCTCCGAACCATCTACCCCTCGGTGTCGGTCAGCATCCACATGCGCTTGAGGGGCAGCCTGCCCCGGATGTCGTCATCCAGACTCTCGTATCTCGCCAGGACGGCATCCACAACGTCGGTGTCCTGCCACACCCGCACGCGCAGCTTGTTGTTCCCCTTGAGAGCGTCCTTCGCCGGTTTGGACAGACCCCCCCACGCCACTAGGAGGCCCTGCTCCGCGCCGTGGGAAGCCATTACTCCGTGCAACTGCGTCACCACAGGCGAGCCGACCTGCCCGCCGGACTTAACCTGCACCAAGATGAGTTCGTCGAGTCCCAACACTCCGCGTCCGGCAACGATGTCAATCCCGCCGTCGGGGCCGGGGGGCGACTGCTCGCAGTGCAACCCTTCGGCTTCCAGGAGGGCGGTCACCAGTGTGGCCAGGCCGTGACCGGCGAACTCCTCCGCGATCTTGGTCGTGATCTGATCGCGGGCGGCCTCTTCAATGTCCGGCGATAACTCGGGTTCGTCCACGCCCTCGGTGATGTCTTCCGCCAAGCCCGGCTTCTTCTTGCCGTTCAGTCCCAACGGGACTACCTGGCCAGGATCAACGCCGCTACTCAACAGCGACTCCAAGCGGGCAACTGCGTTGTTCTTACTGGGGCTGAATATGGACATCGCACTACCCAGGGTGAATAGCAGGTCTTGCTTGACCGCAGACCGGGGCAAGTCAACTCGCTGCCAGTCCACCCGAACCACATGCCGCTTGGCGGGGTCTTCCTCGTCGGTTCGGTACTCGTAGGGGCCGGTAACCCGGCCCATGGCGATCTGCTTCGTGGTCTTCATCGGCATAACCATGAGATCGCCCACCGCAATCCGGCCACGCAGTGCCCAAAGCTGTCCCGCGAAGTTAGCGATCTTGCCGTCGGCAGCACCCTTAAAGGTCTCGGCTACGACATGGGCTACTTCCTCGCGGGTCGCGCACCGCGTCAGATCGGGCAGCCCTACCCAACCCCCGCCCGAAAAACCGGACTGCAACGCCCAAGCGTCACGCTCACCGTGTCTTCCGGAACGAATCACCCATGCGCTCATCGCTTCACATCTCCTGCTCATTGCCGAACGGTCAGGCTGCGTCGTTACCCGCGAACAGCTCCGCCTGCTGGAGCACCAGTTCAATGGCTTTCTCTTCGTGGTCGGGGGGGTAGTCGTATTTGGCCAAGAGCCGCCGCACCTTGGATCGCATCGCGGCCTTGACGCTGTCCTTGAGGTTCCAGTCGATGGTCGCGCTCGCGCGGACTGCAGCCACCAGTTCGTGGGTCATCTTCTTCAGCGTCGCGTCACCCATCTCCAAGACGGCGGAGTCGTTCTGCACGATCGCGTCGTAGAAGGCGATCTCGTCCTCGCGTATCCCTAGCTGGCGGGGGCGGTCGTGGTCGTCGCGCATCTCCTTGGCGAGCTTGACCAACTCGGCGATGATCTCGGCGGTGGACAGCGACCTGTTGGTGTAGCGGTTGACCGCTTCCTCAAGCTGCTCGGAGAACCGTCGTGCTTGGACGATGTTGGTTCGGCGCACGGTTTTGATCTCGTCGTTCAGCAGGCGGCGCAGCAGGCCCATCTGGAGGTTGGGTTTGTCCTTATCGGCCAGGGAGTCGAGGAACTCATCGGACATGAGCGACAGTTCCGGGGTCTCGACCCCTGCCAGCTTGTAGATGTCGACGACCTCGTCGGCGGTGACGGCCTCGTTGACGAGTTGGCCGATAGCGGTGTCGATCTCGACATGGCTGGGGCCGGGAGTGTTGACCGGGTTTTGGATTTTCAGGATCGCTGAGCGCACCCCGATGAACAGCCGGATATCGTCGCGGATCGCGTCGGCCTCATCGCGTGCCCCGCACAGAGCGAACGCTTTCGCCAGTGCGAGCACCTGATCGGTAAACCGCTCGGTGCGGTCGGGATCGGACATCACGAAGTCCACGACGACAGCGTGCTGGGTCAGCCGTTCAGCGGCGGTCAAGTCCGGGGAGCTGTCGTAGTCGCAGCCGTACAGCATTCCGGCGATGATGTCGTGCTTCTCCAGCATGGCCGCGACGAGTTC
This sequence comes from uncultured Actinomycetes bacterium, assembly GCA_903862565.1. Classification (GTDB taxonomy): domain Bacteria; phylum Actinomycetota; class Actinomycetes; order Mycobacteriales; family Mycobacteriaceae; genus Mycobacterium. Next base: position 3,511 of record CAIOYU010000311.1, read on the forward strand.
CTCGATGGGCACACCGGCCTGATCGCGGTCGGACGGTGAGTACTCGGCCAGGGCCTTCTGGAGGTTGGAGAACAGCCCGATGTAGTCGACAATCAGCCCGCCCGGCTTGTCGCGGAACCGGCGGTTCACGCGGGCGATGGCCTGCATCAGCCCAGCACCTTGCATGGGCTTGTCGACGTACATGGTGTGCATGGCCGGTGCGTCGAATCCGGTGAGCCACATGTCGCGGACGATCACCAACTCCAGAGGGTCGTCGGGATTCTTGGCCCGCCTCTGGATGTCCTTCCGCACGTCCTTCGTGTAGACGTGCGGCTGGAACTCTGGAGGGTCGTCGGTGGAGCCGGTCATGACAACTTTTATTTTGCCCAGGGCCGGATCGGCGGAATGCCAGTCCGGGCGGAGGGTCACGATCTTTTCGTAGAGTCGTACTGCGATGCGCCGCGACATCGTCACGATCATCCCCTTGCCGAACAACGCCTCCCGACGTTTCTCCCAGTGCTGCACGATGTCGGCGGCGATCAGGTCAAGCCGGGCTTCGGCACCGACGATAGCCTCCAGTCGCGACCATCGTGACTTGGCCTTAGCCGCCTCGGACTCCTCGACCCGCTCGGTGATCTGATCGGCGGCAGCATCCAGCTCCGCGTAGTCCTCGGGGCTGAGTTCGACCTTCGCAAGCCGGGACTCGTAGAAAATCCTGACGGTCGCCCCATCTTCGACTGCGCGGGTGAGGTCGTAGATGTCGACGTAGTCGCCGAACACAGCGCGGGTGGACTTGTCGGTGGACTCGATAGGGGTGCCAGTGAAACCTAGGAAGGTCGCGCCGGGCAGCGCGTCCCGGAGATGCTGCGCCAGGCCGGCTTTCAAACGCCCCTCGCTGTCGAGGCTCTCACCGAACCCGTACTGAGAACGGTGGGCCTCGTCGGCCACGACGACCACGTTGCGCCGATCGGTCAGCACAGGGTTGCGGTCGTTTTCCTCGCCGGGCCGAAACTTCTGCAAGGTGGTGAAGATGATCCCACCAGAGACCCGACGCAATAGCGTGCGCAACTCAGCGCGGGTATCGGCCTGTTCGGGCTTCTCCGGCAGGATCGTGGCCGGCGCGAAGACCTCCCCGAATAGTTGGTCGTCCAGATCGTTTCGATCGGTGATGAACACCAACGTCGGGTTGGTCATGCGGGGGTCGCGCATGATCTTTGCGGCGTAGAACACCATCTCCAGGCTCTTTCCTGAACCCTGGGTATGCCACACCACCCCGCCGCGCCGATCGCCCGCTGGGGAGGCAGCCGCCACGGTGGACTCCACGGCGGCGTTGACGGCCCAGTACTGGTGGTACTTGGCGACTCGCTTGATCAACGCCCGCGATCGCTGTCCATTGGAGTCGGTGACGATCTCGTCGCTGAACACGATGAAGTTGCGGATGATGTCGAGGAACCGCTGCTGGTCGAACACCCCCTTAATCAAGACCTCCAGGGCTGGGCGGTTGGTGACCACCTCGCGGCCCTCGATGGTCTTCCACGGTGCGTAGTGCTCGAATGCGCCAGTGAAGCTGCTCATGGCCGCGCTAGTTCCGTCCGAGATGACCGTCACGGCGTTGGCGGTGAACACCGAGGGGATGTCGGTGCGGTAGTTGGCGATCTTGGTGTGCGCTTTTTTCAGCGTCGCGGCCTCGGCGGCGAGGTTCTTCAACTCGATCAGCCCCAGCGGCAGACCGTTGACGAACACCAACACGTCGGGCCGCCGGTTCTTGCCGCCCTCGGTGATCGTGAACTGGTTGACGGCCAGCCAGTCGTTGTTGGTTGGGTTCTCGAAGTCGATCAACCACACACTGGTGGTGCGCACGGAGCCGTCGGCGGCCCGGTACTCCACCGGCACGCCTTCAGCAAGCAGCTTGTGCAGGCGGGCGTTCTCATCGATAAGACTCTGTGACTCGGCCCTTTCCAGCCGCTTGATCGCCTCGTCGATCAGGTCGCTGTCGATGTCGGGGTTGATCCGCTGGGCCGCATCCCGTAGCCGCCCGTGTAGGTACACCTGCTGGAAAGACTCACGTTCCGAGGCGGCTTCGCCCGGAGCCAGATCGGGGCCATAGGCCCGCGTGTAACCGAGCTGCGCCAACCAGTCCAGCGTGGCGTGCTCGACATCGTTCTCGTTGAGGACGGTCATGTGCTCGCCCCGGCCATCGCCTGCTCGGTCTCGGCCACCTGGATACGACCAGACAACAGCTCCGGAAGGAGCCTGTCGCGGAGTTCGGCAAGTTTGCGGTTCTGAGTGCCACACTCAAGAAGCGAGTCGAGCATCGGCGAAAGCTGATTGCTCAACATCTCTACGGTGGCCGCAGACATAGTTGGCAGCGGCAGGTCGCGAAAGTTCGAACTGTTCAGGCCGGGGATTGCCACGCCCGTGCCGCGCTTGCGCATCTCCTGATCCATCCAAGGAGATCGCAGCAGCCAGTAGAGGAGTCCTTGCGAGATTCCGTAACCGGTACGCACGCGGTAAACGTGCTCGTTAATCACCGCATCCGGAACCGGGAAACCAAGCCCGAATGCGCTGATGTGCGGAATGAAATTGCCGGGCCGCCCGCCGTCCTTATAGACGAGCACGTCGCCGTCTTGAAGGTGACCCCGTCGCATTGCTGCGGCGTAGTCATATGGAACCGTCTTGAACATCTCGGTGGTCGTCACTCCCGCCGACTGAATGCTCTCTGCCCCAAGGCTGACCATCCCGGCTCCGTCGGCGGACGCACCCCCTTTTGGGCGCGAGCCTGTTTCGAGAACCGATAGAACATCACCCAAGCGACGGATGTCGTCGTAGGCGGGGAACCCGTACATGTCAAACTCCAAAGCGGATTCCAAGAGCGCGTTACCGAGGTCTTCCAAGATTCGCTGGGCGTAGCGATTCGACTCGATCTTGTCGTCGAGTGCGCCGAGTGTAGCCGCGATACCCTCTTGCTCCGCAACGGGCGGGAAGGCGTAGGACAGGGCCTTGATCGTGCCAGCACTCAGATTCTGCTGCGCCGCTCCGTTGGCCGAATCCACTATGCGGCGGCGATCATTGAGAAGGAGATAGTAGAGAAAGCGATGATCGGCCTTCTCAGGATCAACAATCATGGCGCAGGCGGCCTGATTACAGGTCATCTCACACCCGAGCAGGGCGAGTCGGCCCACGGTCGCGCCATACATCGCCATCATCACTGTGTCGCGCGGAAGCAATTTCGCCGAAGAGTTCGCGAGGCCCTGCTCAGTTAGCGACTCTTCGGTTTCATATACCCATCCGTCACGCAGCTCTTGGGTTTTCAGCCACGGGATGCTGCCGCCGAAGTACTCGGGCACCTTGCGACTGGGAGTCCCGCCGCTCGTGACCCGCGAACAGACCTCCTCGATTGTCCGCTCTTGCCACACGCTCACACGAGGCCGCCAATCCGCGCCCGGACTTCTTTCTCAAGTTCGCGCCCTCGGTCAAATTCGGCGTAGAGCTGATCAGTCAGCCGCGAGATTTTCTGATCGACCGGCTCGTCGTCCGCCTCTGCTTCCTCGGTGCCAACGTAGCGACTTGGGGTCAGAACGAAATCGTGGCTTTTGATCTCGTCGAGGCTCGCCGCCCTGGCGAAACCCGCCACGTCCTCGTAGCCGCCGCCGTGGTTGCGCCAGGAGTGGTAGGTGTCAGCGATCTGCGCGACATCGGAGTCGTCGAGTTCGCGTAGCTTTCGACTGACCATAGTGCCGAGTTTGCGTGCGTCGATGAACAGCACTTCGCCCTGCCGTTTACGGTGGCCGCCGCCATGGCGATCCTTGGACACGAACCAGAGGCTGACCGGGATAGTCGTATTGAAGAATAGATTGGTTGGCATGGCGACGATGCAGTCCACCAGGTCGGCCTGTACAAGCCGCTCCCGTATCTCCCCTTCGCCGCCAGTCTTCGACGACAACGACCCGTTCGCCAATACGAACCCAGCGGTGCCCCTCGGCGAGAGGTGGTAAACGAAGTGCTGAACCCAGGCGAAGTTGGCGTTCCCTTGTGGCGGGGTGCCGTACTTCCAGCGGGGGTCGTCGGCGAGCTTGGCGTTCCACCAGTCTGAAATGTTGAACGGCGGATTTGCGATGACGTAATCGGCCCTGAGGTCGGGGTGCAGGTCCTCGGTGAAGGAGTCCGCCGAACGCTCACCGAGATCGGCCTCGATGCCCCGCAGTGCGGCGTTCATCTTGGCCAACTTCCAGGTGGTGTCGGTGAACTCCTGGCCATAGACCGAGATGTCACTCCGCTTGCCGCCGTGGGCCTTAACGAACTTCTCCGACTCCACGAACATGCCGCCGGAACCGCAGGCGGGGTCAAACACCCGCCCGTGGTACGGCTGCAGCATCTCGACCAGGGTCTTGACCACCGATCGGGGGGTGTAAAAAGCCCCCCCTTCCTTGCCGGTCTCCTTGCCCGCGAACTGACCTAGGAAGTACTCATACACCCGGCCCAAGACATCGTCGGAGCCGTGATTGTCGGTGACGGTGAAGCCGATGCTGCCAATCTGGTCGACCAGCTTGCCCAGCCGCCCCTTGTCTAGGCCCTCGCGTCCGTAGTTCCGCGGCAGCACACCTCGGATGGAGGGGTTCTCCTTCTCGATGAGGTCCATGGCGGTGTCGATGTCCTGACCGATGCTGGACAGCTTGGCCCGGCCCTGGATGTGCCCCCAGCGAGCTTCGGCCGGCACCCAGAAGACATTGCGGCTGGTGTACTCGTCGCGGTCTTCGATGAACGGCGCTCGCCGGGACTCGTTGGGGACGTAGTCCGGGGAGTTAGGGTCCGACAGGGCCGCTTCGATAGCCGCCCGGCGGGCCTCAAATCGGTCACTGATGTACTTCAGGAACACCAGACCAAGGACGACATGCTTGTATTCCGACGGCTCCTGGTTGCCCCGCAGCGCGTCGGCGGCCTCCCATAGCGTCTGCTCCAACGTCTTGGCGTCGTCCTTGGCATTCTTCCGCCGAACACTTCGGCCGGCTGAACTGTTGGCGGCGGCGATAGCCGTTTCGGCGGGTGTGGTCGCAGTTCGGGGTTTTGGCCG
>CAIOYU010000312.1 GCA_903862565.1 uncultured Actinomycetes bacterium
GGTTCTCGACGACGAGGGAGTCGCCGTCCGTGTCGGCCACCACTGCGCCGCGCCTCTGCATCGCCGGTTCGGCCTCGCCGCCACGGTTCGGGCTTCCTTCGCTGTGTACAACACCCCCGACGAGGTCGACCGCCTGGTCGCCGGTGTACGCCGTGCCGTCGACTTCTTCGGAGCGGACAGGGGCAGATCCTGATGCGGATGGAGCAGATGTACCAGGACGTAATCCTGGACCACTACAAACACCCCCACCACCGCGGACTGCGGGAGCCCTTCGGCGCGGAAGTGCACCACGTGAACCCGACCTGCGGCGACGAGGTAACGCTGCGCGTCACGCTGTCCGACGATGGAAGGCAGATCGCCGACGTCTCCTATGACGGGCAGGGCTGCTCGATCAGCCAGGCGGCGACGTCGGTGCTGGCCGATCGGGTGATCGGCCAACCTGTTGGGGAGGCGTTGGACACCGTCGCGGCGTTCAACGAGATGATCACCTCACGCGGAACGATCGAAGGTGACGAGGATGCGCTCGGCGACGGTATTGCCTTCGCAGGGGTGTCGAAGTACCCGGCCCGGGTGAAATGTGCGCTGCTGGGTTGGATGGCCTTTAAAGACGCTGTGGCGCAGGCATCCCAGAGACACGACGTGGAGGAGCTATGACTGACACCGTCTCGGAAGAGATGATCGCCGACCTCGAGGAGGCGATGCGCGACGTGGTCGACCCCGAACTCGGCATCAATGTCGTCGACCTCGGACTGGTCTACGGGATGAATGTGGAGAAGGGCGACAACGGCAACATCGCGGTGATTGACATGACTCTCACCTCTGCGGCCTGCCCGCTCACCGACGTCATCGAGGACCAGACGCTCAATGCGCTCGTAGGATCCGGCCTGGTCAACGAAATCAAGATCAACTGGGTGTGGAACCCGCCGTGGGGCCCGGACAAGATCACCGACGACGGTCGTGATCAGTTGCGCGCGCTGGGTTTCACCGTCTGAGTCTGTGAGCCGGGAACACAACCCGCGGCCCGCACGTTGCGATGTGCATGGCAACCCATGACCTCACCGCGGACAACTTCAACGACACCGTCTCCGGCAGCGACATCGTTCTGGTCGATTTCTGGGCGTCCTGGTGTGGTCCGTGCCGTGCCTTTGCCCCGACCTTCACCGCGTCGTCGGAGAAGCACCCCGACATCGTCTTCGGCAAGGTCGATACCGAGGCTCAGGAAGCTCTTGCGGCAGCGGCCGAGATTCGTGCCATCCCGACGCTGATGGCCTTCAAGAAGGGCCACCTCGTGTTCAACCAGGCCGGCGCTCTGCCGCCTGCTGCCCTGGAGGACTTGATCGAGCAGGTTCGGGCCCTCGACATCGACGCGGCGATGGCCGACGAAGCCGTAGAAGAAGCCGTCACGGAACTCTAAAGCGCCCGCACGCGATAGCGTGCAACGGTGAGCATCGTCCTGGTCGACCGGCCGCGTCCGCACGTCGCGCTCGTCACTCTGAACAGGCCGGAGCGGATGAACTCCATGGCTTTCGACGTCATGCTCCCGCTCCGGGACGTTCTCGCGGAACTGACCTACGACAACGACGTCCGCGTTGTCGTTCTCACCGGTGCGGGGCGGGGCTTCTCCTCCGGTGCCGACCACAAGTCGGCCGGGGCGGTACCGCATGTCCAGGGCCTGACCCGCCCGTCCTATGCGCTTCGGTCGATGGAGTTACTCGACGATGTGATCCTCGCCATGCGGCGGCTGCACCAGCCGATCATCGCCGCGGTGAACGGTGCCGCCATCGGCGGAGGGCTCTGCCTGGCGCTGGCCGCCGACATCCGGGTCGCGGCCTCGGATGCCTACTTCCGCGCCGCCGGGATCAACAACGGCCTTACCGCCAGTGAGCTCGGTCTTTCGTACCTGCTTCCCCGTGCCATCGGGTCCTCGCGGGCTTTCGAGATCATGCTCACCGGCCGCGACGTCGATGCGAGCGAAGCCGAACGGATCGGCCTGGTCTCCCGCAGTGTGCCTGCCGCGGACCTGCTGCCCAGCTGCTACGAGATAGCGGAGCGGATCGCATCGTTTTCCCGGCCGGGAACCGAACTGACCAAGCGGACTCTATGGACTGGGCTGGATGCCAGTACCCTGGAGGGCCATATGCAGGCCGAGGGCCTCGGGCAGCTCTACGTGCGCATGCTGACCGCCAACTTCGAAGAGGCGGTAGCCGCGCGCGCCCAGCGGCGCAATCCGATCTTCACCGACGAGAAATAGGCCTCACGTTCTGGTGCGGCATTCTCGGGTGGTCTTGTGCGACTTCACTCCGAGACATCTTCCCGTGTTGTCTTGCGTATTTCGCGCATAAGATTGGCGTATACGACGATTACGCCAATCCCAAGCGCAATTTCACACCAGAAGAAAGCGAAAAAGTCAACCAGCACACCCAGGGGCGGCACTCCTGGGGCGAAACTTCGAATTGCCGGAAAAGCGAACAAGAGAACGAGGATCAACGGAATCATAAATCGCACGCTTTCCGAGGCGCCACCACGAAGAAGCCAAAATACCGTCATCAGCGCCAAAATCGTGAGTGTTAACATCAGCACGGACGTGAAAATTGCGAAGAAGATAGTGGTCGGTGCTCGAGACACCTGGAGATCCAGGTCGCGAGTGCCGTTGTTTCCAGAAGGCGACGTGTCGGTCATCTGGACCCGATAACCGGGGTTCGAAGCGTCGACTTCCAACGTTGTTGGAACAGCGGTACCGTCGGCATTAGTGACCTCTAGCCTGAGGGTCGACTCGTATCGGTCTAACGGATACATGCTGACCGTTCCGGAACGAAGTGGAACGCGTATGTCCGCGGGCAGCATTATTTCGCCAGCCTCGTATGAGTCGTTAACAACGTCTGCGCCGCCGAGAACAGAGACATTCGTCGGCTGGCTTAGGAAATTCCCGTTTTTGGCGAACTTACCAAGGGGCTGGAATACCAGTCGTAATTTCACAACTTTATCGGAGGGTGCTACGTCGACAACATTTGCGATTATCCGAATTCCATTGCTGAGTACGGGATCCCCAGCTACAAGAGAGGACCGTCGGACCTGGAGAAATGAACTTAGCATGAATCCAATGAAAAAAACGGCGGCCAAAACTATTGCGGTGATCAAAACCGGCGCTTTGAATCTCCTTCCCGAGCCCCTCTTCTCGGGGGACTCGGGGGACTGACGGTCAGTGGTCACCATAGGCAGTTAGAGTAGTTCAATAAATTGATTTAGGGTCGGCTAATTGCCCAAGCATGACAGACCAATCAGATCCGGTGACGCCTGACATTCAGGCGGGCGATTTCGGCTAGTTGTCTGCCTCGTCGTCGTCCTCGTCCTCGTCCTCGTCATCGCCACCGTCACCACCGTCACCACCGGATGTTGCACCTGCTTGAGCAGCTGCTCCCGCCGCCTCCGCGGCCATCGGAACACCCGCCATGAGCAGAGCGCCGAGAATCGCCAGAGTTCCAGCGGGGCTACCCGGTGCATAGGACGGCTTACCCTGCCCAGCGCCATCGCCGTTACCCTCGCCTTCGGCGCCACTGTCACCGCTGGGTGGGAAGGGTTTCCCGGCGCTTTTTCCGGCGCTCTTACCCGCAGTTGTCGCGGCGCGTTGCACAAGCCCCGAGCTGGCAGAAGCGTCATTGCCCCTGCTCGTTTTGCCATTCTTTGCCGAGCCCGCTTTGGCATTCGTATTCGACTTATTCTTCGATCCGTCCTTGTCACTCTCAGCACTCGTGGACTCGGCTGAAGCCGATGCTGGTGCAGAGGCGGCGGCGGCCGGTTCGGCTGCGGCAGTTGGTTCCGCCGCTCCTGCTGCTGGTTCTGAAGGTGCAGCTGCGGCGGGCTCGGCAGTGGCTGTTTCTGCTGCGGCGGCCCCGGCAGCCTCCGTAGCGGGAGCACCGACTTCGGCGGCCGCTGTCGCAGCCGGCACTTGTGCCGCCGTGGATACGGATGCTGGTGAAGCGGCAGTTGCTGCCGGCTGTGAGACGTTGGTGTTGGGGCTGGTCTTGTTGTTCACGCTGACCGACCCGGCAGTTGAAACGCTAATAGGGCTGATCGCAACCGACACCGGGATGGTGACCGAGGCCCCGTGTCCATCGCTGACGGTGATGCTGAAGGTGTCGGTTACCCCGGCAGGGCCAGCTTCGGCAGCGGCGCGCCGAGCATCGGCGGTGGGCGTGTAGTTGAAACTGCCGTCTGCGGCCAGGTCCACGGTGCCGCTACTCGGTCCGGTGGTCAGCTGGAATTCCAGGGGGTCGGCATCGCTGTCGCTCACTTGGGGCGCCCCGCGGATCGCTCCGGTCGCAGGGGTGGGCTTCTCGGTAGTAAAGGTGCCGGTGGGTCCGGTGTTCGCCCCGGCGACTGCGACCGCGACCGGGATGTCCAGGGTGCCGCCGTGCCCGTCGGTCACGGTGATGGTGAAGGAGTCGGTCAGTGCCTCGGTGGAGGCGTCGGTGGCGGCGGCGAGGTGCCGGGCCGCCGCGGTCGGGGTGTAGGTGAACGAC
>CAIOYU010000313.1 GCA_903862565.1 uncultured Actinomycetes bacterium
GGAACCCTGCTGTGGTGTTTCAGGTATCTGCGCCTGATGGCACAGATACCGATCCACGCCGTGAACCGGCGTCGCATGGGGAAACTGAGCAGGCGCGGCGACGGGTGGGCACATGAACCCGCGGCGGGTTCCGGTTGGCGGCTGATCCTCCACTTCAGCACACTGGCGAATGCCAAGGCAGAAGTGGCGGCGACGGGTCTGACCCTCGAACGGGTGATCACGGTCGACGGCGTCGATGTGACCGACCGCGACTCCACCGATGCCCTGTACTTCTATCTCGTGGCCCGGCGCCCGGCCGAGTAAGGGCACATGAGAAGCCCGTACGCCATCAGAGCCGTCAGCGACCGGGCAGAGTGGGAAGAGCTGTTCTCGTCCATTGAGCAGCCTCATCTTTCGCAGTCCTGGGCATACGGCGACGCCGTTCACGCCGCAGTGAACTGGCGGTTGAGACGACGTCCGCTCGACATCGGCGGCTGGCGCCCCCGGCGGCTCGTCTTCGAGCAGGCCGGGGTGCCAGTTGCCATCTGCCAACTGCTCGAAAAGCCGTTTGCGCGCGTTCAGTTTGCGGCGATGGCGGACCGCGGTCCGATGTTCGTTGATCCTGATCCCGGCGAGGACGTGATCCTGGACGTTTATTCGACGCTACGCAGGGATCGGCGCCATTTCGGTCTGGTGCTGATTCTCATTCCTCCGCTCCTGGAAAGACCTCGGAACCACCAGATCCTCCGGGAAGCCGGCTATCGGCCGAGGCCGGTAGGAGGCTACCGCTCCACGCGCGTCGATCTGAGCCTCGACGAAGACGCCATGCTCGCAAAACTCAAGTCCAAGTGGCGAAATCAACTGCGGGCCGGCATCCGCAGCGGCGCCGAGATGGTCGTGTCCTCCACCCGGGAGGACGCGGACTGGATGATCGACCGCCACATCGAGAACATGCGGGACAAGGGCTTCACCGCACCGGAACCTCCACTGGTCGCAGCCCTCTATGACGCCGCCCCGGAAAACTTTCTGGTGTGCCGGGCCGTTGTCGAGGGCGAATCCCTCGCGGGCCTGGTTGCTTTCACGTTCGGGCAGGCCGCCGACTACTACATCGGTTGGGTTTCAGAGGCGGGCCGCAACATGAACGTCAACAACTTCCTGTTCTGGGAGACCGCACTCGAACTGCGCCGGCGCGGGTGCCGATCGTTCGATCTCGGCGGCATGCGAGCCGGCGCAACCGAACCGTTCAAGACCGGAATGGGCGGACGCGAATACCAGCTGATACACAACTGGCTGGCGATCTAGTGTCCCGCTCAGGTCACCACACCTAGACGCCGTCCCCCGTTTCCAGCGAAAGGACCGGCGCGGGCTGCGCCGGCTAGGAGGGTCGCCCAGTTCGGGCTAGGAGGGTCGCTGCGCTCCCGGGCGAGGAGGACCCATAAACTTCGGTGCCGATGGCACGCACCGTAGTTTTCCTCCTCGCCTGGTTTGTTTTCCTGATTGCCGCGGTTGCGCTGACGGCCAGGTTCGCGCCAGTGGTCAACCATGCCCTCCTGGCACTCGCGGCGCTGTCGCCCTACCTGATCGTCGGATCGGGCCTGCTGGTCCTGCCGATACTGTTGACCCAGTGGCGATGGGCGGCCGTGCCGACACTGGTGATCGTTGCGGTCACCGCAGCACTCAACGCGCCGCTATTCGTGGGAAGATCTGCAGCCCAAGGCATTCCAATACGCGTTCTGACCGCCAACCTCCGCGAGGGCGGTGCGGACCCGACGGCCCTGGCCGCCCTTGCCCGTGACCACGTGGACCTGCTCGTCGCTCAGGAACTAACGCCGGGACTGGCCCGACAACTCAGCGAGTTGGAGCCGGAATTCCCCTATCGAGCCCTGGACCCCGCTCCCTTCGCCGGGGGTGTGGGCATCTGGAGTCGCTATCCGATCGTCCAATCCAGCCGGAACGCCGGATACAAGTTGGGGATGGTCTCCGCCTCGGTACGGGTGCCCGGGGCCGCCAATGACGTCGTCGTACTCGCCGCCCACCTCGTCGGCCCGTGGCCGCAGGCGATCGACGACTGGCGGCGCGAGTTGGCCAAATTCCCTGAAACCCTCAGTGCCACAGCCGGAACCGCACCAGGAGCCGTCATCGTCGCGGGCGACCTGAACGCCACCAACGACATGCAACCGCTTCGCGAACTCCTGCGCGACGGCTTCGCCAACGCCGCCGAACAGTCCGCGGCGGGCTTCGTCCGAACCTTCCCGGCCGACGAATCGGCGCCGCCACTCATCGGGATCGACCACATCCTGACGTACAAGTGTTCGGCAAGCGACCTGCGGACGGTGCGGGTACCGGGGTCCGACCACCTCGGCGTGGCGGCGACCATAAGCGTTCCCGGGTGAATACCGGCCGCGCGCCCATTCTGTAATCATCACCGGTTGACCGAGGGACCCGCCGATCACTCAGCGAAGTCCTCAACGCCGAACCGTGAGAGTGACTGTTGCCCAACCTAATTCCGGCTGTTGACAGCTTCCCCACCGAAAGACCGTCCGTCGCCCCGGTCGTTGATTACGAGCCGCCGGCATTCGGCGGCCCTCCCGAATTGCCGCCGGAAACAACAGTGCGGCCACGGCGGCACACGCCGCTGTACTCGGTCCCCCGCACGCCCGCCGAAGACCACCACGCCCGGGCGGCGGCCGCCTTCGCCGACGCCGCACTGCGCCGGGTCCTCGAAGTTGTCGACCGTCGCCGGCCACCTGCGCAGGTGCGGCCGTTACTGGCCGGCGGTCTGGTCGAATCGCTGCTGCCGAGGCTCAGCCGGCACAGCCTCGCACAGGACAGAAACGCCCGTCGCTCGACGGCTCAACTACGCCGGGTACGGGCCCAGCCGATCGGCAATGACGGAACAGCAGCGGAGGTGGCCGCAAGTTACACACGCGGAGACCGCGTCCATGCGATCGCCTGCCGCGTCGAGCAATTGCCCGGGGCACGCTGGCAAATGGTCGCCCTGCACCTCGGGTGAATCAGTGATCAGCGACGACGAAGCAACCTGCCGCGTTCCTTGGTCTCCTGGCGGGCGGCCTCACGGCGCTGCCGGCGGCCGAGTTTGCCGCCACCGCGCGCCGCACCGTCGCTGCGCTGCACCTCGGCGTTGCCGTCCTCGGACGGACCCACATAGGTCAGTGGCCGCGAGTCGTCGTCACCGAGGCCCTTGGCGCGTATCGCCGGTTCGCTGTTCTCGGCAAGATCGGCCAGACCCTGCGGAGTCGCAACCGGAGCGACCATGGGTGCGTTCGGGCTCGGCTCGACCTGGACGTTGAACAGGAAGCCGACCGACTCCTCACGCAACCCCTCGAGCATGCCCATGAACATGTCGTAACCCTCGCGCTGGTACTCGACCAACGGGTCACGCTGGGCCATGGCCCGCAGGCCGATGCCTTCCTTGAGGTAGTCCATTTCGTAGAGGTGTTCACGCCACTTGCGGTCCAGCACATTCAGCAGCACATTGCGCTCAAGTTGACGCATGGCACCGGGACCGGCGATGGCCTCGATGTCGGCTTCCCGCTTGGCGTAGGCCTTTTCGGCATCGGCGATGAGCGCCTCGAGCAGTTCGTCGCGGGTCAGGTCGCCCGCCTCGCCGACGGCCTCGGAATTGATCAGATCGTGGTGGTCGATGCCCACCGGATACAGGGTGCGCAGCGCACCCCACAACTGCTCGAGATCCCAGTCCTCGGCGTAGCCATCGGCGGTCGCACCGTCGACGTAGGCGGTGATGACGTCCACCAGCATCTGGTGGGCCTGGCCCTCCAGGCTTTCGCCCTCCAGGATGCGGCGGCGCTCGTCGTAGATGACCATGCGCTGCTGGTTCATCACCTCGTCGTACTTGAGGACGTTCTTGCGGATCTCGAAGTTCTGCTGCTCGACCTGGGTCTGCGCGCTCTTGATCGCGCGGGTCACCATCTTCGCCTCAATCGGCACGTCATCCGGCAGGTTGAGCCGCGTCAGCAACGACTCCAGCGCGGCACCGTTGAACCGCCGCATCAACTCGTCGCCCAGCGACAGGTAGAACCGGGACTCGCCCGGGTCGCCCTGACGGCCCGAGCGGCCGCGGAGCTGGTTGTCGATTCGACGCGACTCGTGGCGCTCGGTACCCAACACATAGAGGCCACCCGCCGCGCACACCTCTTCGGCTTCGGCGGACACTTCGCCCTTGACCTTCGGAAGCTCTTCGTGCCAGGACTCTTCGTAATCATCCGGGGTCTCCACAGGGTCGAGGCCACGTTCACGAAGTCGGCGGTCGACGAGGAAGTCGACGTTTCCGCCGAGCACGATGTCGGTACCGCGGCCGGCCATATTGGTGGCCACCGTGACGGCGCTGAGCCGGCCGGCCTCGGCGACGATGCCGGCTTCCTGCTCGTGGTACTTGGCGTTGAGCACGTTGTGCGGAATCTTGCGCTTCTGCAGCATCCGGGAC
>CAIOYU010000314.1 GCA_903862565.1 uncultured Actinomycetes bacterium
CCGAGAACCGCGCCCCACCCGCCGTCGAAGTAGCAAACAAATGTGACCCTCCGCACAGCCGCACCGCGTTGCCACTGGCAGCAGGCGCGGGAGCCCCGGTAGAAGCCCGGTCGGGAAGTTTGCTGACTCCAAACGGCGTTGCGCTGATACACTTGGGGCAACATCGGCCTCATCTACTGAGCTTCATCCGAGTCGCCGATACGTCGTGGAACATCGTAAATCCACCGCCCTCATCGGGCTGTTTGTCTCGCGGCGATTCGATTTTGCCCACCGGCAATCTCGCCACCCTGTGCTGAGTAGCGATCGACTTTTTCGTCGTGCGTACCGGCATACCCAATGCCCTGAAAGGCACACTCGATCATGACTACCCAGAAGAATTTCGCCGACCTCGGCGTGCCCGCACCTCTGGTTCGGGCGCTCACCGACGACGGCCTCACCCATCCGACCCCGATCCAGGAAGCAAGCCTGCCGGACACCCTCTCCGGCCGTGACGTCCTCGGCCGCGGCAAGACCGGCAGCGGTAAGACGCTGGCCTTCGCCATTCCGCTGGTCGCACGGTTGGCGGAGAACCGGCGGCAGGCGTCCCGCCCGTCGGGCCTCGTCCTGGCCCCCACCCGGGAACTGGCCACTCAGATCACCGCGGCGCTGGAGCCCCTGGCGGCCGCCTACGGTCTGCGCGTCACCACGATCTTCGGTGGCGTACCGCAAGCCCGCCAGGAACGCGCGCTGCAGGCCGGCGTCGACATCGTCGTCGCCTGCCCCGGCCGCCTGGAGGACCTGATGCGCCAGAAGCGCGTCACCCTCGACGCGGTCGAGGTCACCGTCATCGACGAGGCCGACCACATGGCCGACCTGGGGTTCCTGCCCGGTGTCACCAGGATCCTGGCTGCCACGCCGGCCGGCGGACAGCGCATGCTGTTCTCCGCGACGCTGGACAACGGCGTCGACAAACTCGTCAAGCGCTTCCTGCGCGATGAGGTGTCACACTCGGTGGACAGCGACAATTCCCCGGTGGCGGCGATGACCCACCATGTCTTCCACGTCGACGGCGCCGAAGCCAAGAAGCAGCTGGTGCAGGCCCTCGCGTCGGGTACCGGCCGCCGGATCCTGTTCCTGCGCACCAAACATCACGCACGCAAGCTCGCCAAGCAGCTGACCGAAGCCGGCATCCCGTCGGTGGATCTGCACGGCAACCTGTCCCAGCCGGCACGCGACCGTAACCTGGCCGCGTTCACCGAGGGCAAGGCACGGGTGCTGGTGGCCACCGACATCGCCGCCCGCGGTGTGCACGTCGACGACGTCGAACTGGTGGTGCACTGCGATCCGCCGGCCGAGCACAAGGCCTACCTGCACCGCTCCGGGCGGACCGCGCGGGCCGGTCAGTCCGGCGACGTGGTGACCGTTGTTCTTCCCGAGCAGCGCAAGGACACCCAGGCGCTGCTGCGCAAGGCGGGTATCCAGGTGAGCCCCCAGCAGGTGACCGCCGAGTCCGGACCGGTCAAGGAGCTTGTCGGCGAGGTCGCGCCGTACCAGGCGCCGCCCGCACCGCAGCCCGCTTCGGCGGCGCCGAGGCCGGCCCGCGGTCCGCGTGGCGGCGGACAATCCCGTGGCGCACAACCCCGTACCGGCGGACAGCCCCGTAGCGGCGGACAGGCTCGTAGCGGCGCACAGCCCCGCCGTGCCGACGGCCCGGGACAACAGCGTCGTACTGCGGCGACACCGCAGGTGCGAACGGGCGAGCGCCGCAGGGCTTCTCGGAGCGCCGGCGCTGCCGTCTAACCGACGCGCTACGGGGCGACGGCGATCCCCAGT
Source organism: uncultured Actinomycetes bacterium (assembly GCA_903862565.1). GTDB lineage: Bacteria > Actinomycetota > Actinomycetes > Mycobacteriales > Mycobacteriaceae > Mycobacterium. The sequence goes on from CAIOYU010000314.1 coordinate 1,813, forward strand.
CGGCGGGCCAGATCCGGCCCGCCGACCTCGAGGATGAAGTCCGGGTCGCCGACGACCACCAACTGGTCGCGTGCACGAGACAGCCCGACGTACAGGCGTTCTCGTGCACGTTCCAGCGCGTAGCGGTCGTTGACCACCAGCACGATGGCCCGTCGTTCGAGGCCTTTGAAGCCCAGCACGTGGCCGTAGAACACCTGCTCGGCGTCCCAGAAGCTGTCCCAGTAGGCGTCGTTCCCGCCTGCCTGACGCGCCACCTGCTCGGGATGGCGGCTGCCGGTGGTCAGCAGCGCGACGTCCTCGGGCCGCCAGCCCTCGTCGAGCAGGACCTCGACCTGGTCGTCGCCGATCGAGAGCGCCTCGGCGGACTCACAGGCCACGAATCGGACATCGGGACCGTCGGCGCCGAGGAACCGCATGGGGTGGTCCGCCAGCGACTGGAACGCGCTGGCGATCTGCCGGGTATTGCGGATGTTCTGGTCGAGGATCAGCGGCACCAACGGCACCGGCGGGGTGCCCTCGCGCTGGAAAACCCGTTGGCCCTCGTCGCTGAAAACGTAGATGCCGCCGGCGTCGGGGTCGCGCAGCGCAATCAGGACAGGCTCCCACCAACTGTCGGCGAAGTCCTGCGCCTCGTCGATCACGACCGAGTCGAACCGTTGGCCGTCGGGCAGATTCGCGGCCAGCTCCTCCATCTGCTTGGGCAGGTTGTGTTCGAAGAACTGCGAGGTCTCCTTGTTGCGTTCGTTCTCGTCGGGGCCCTCCGGCGCGCCCCACTTCATGCCGAGTTTGTGGAACTCGCCCACGTAGTCGGGTCGCTGGCGCTGGCTCCACGACGAGGTGATGCGCCGCAGGTATGAGGCCAGGCCGTGGGAGTAGCAGACCAGCGCCACCCGCTGGCCTGCTGCGGCCAACCGGCGGGCCTGCTCCATCGCCATGAACGTCTTTCCGCTGCCGGCACCGCCGCGCACCTCCACGCGATTGAGCAGTCTGATCGCGTCCAGGATGACGGCCTGACGGCTGGTGAGGATGTCGGCGGCGTCCTCGTCGTTCTCCAGCGCGCGGGCGACGACGTCGCGCTGCGGCAGACCACGTCCGCCGAGGGCCGTTCGCAGTTGGTCGATGCCGGTCTTCGACAGCAGCGGACGGTCAAGTTCCTGTTGGGTGACAACGGCTTTCAGCCGCGCAGCCAGGGTGGACAGGTCGTCGCGGTCGACGACCTTCCAGCGCGGACACTCGGGCAGGCCGAAGTCCCGCGGGAACTGACTGAAGGGCGTGACGACGACGTGGTCCCACCGCAGCCTGCCCTGGGTCCAGCGTGGGTCCTTCTCGACGAAATCGCGCAGTGCGTAACAGGCTTCGCGGGCCTGGCGCACCGGTTCGATCACCTTGACATTGCCGCTGCGGTTGCGCTGCAGCCAGTCGTTGCCGTCGTGCCACACCTCGCCACCCTTGACCTCGACGCTGACGATGCCAGCCCCTTCGATAGCCACCACGAAGTCGATCTCGTGGTCCTTGAGGTGATCGGTGACACGTTGACCGACGACCACGAGGTCGCCGTCGCCGAGTTGCTCGACGAGGGCGTCGAGCACCAGGCGTTCGGTGGCGTTGACCGGCCGCGGGGCTTCGGGAAGTGTGGTGGGCATCGGAGCTCTTCCGGGCCGACGGCAGCTACTGAACCTTGTAGATCCAGATCAGGTTCGAGGTCAGTTCCCCGTTCGGCGTCCACTGGTACTTCCGGGCGAGCCCCTGGCCGTTGTAGCCCCTGACGAAGTCGAGAAGCCCCGGCCGACTGATGACCCCGGAGTCGATACCCTTCAGCAGGACGGTGGCCGCGTCGTAGGCCTCGACGCTGTAGGTGCCCGGCGGCTGGCCGAATTTACCGGTGTACGCCTCGAGGAACCTACCCGTCGCCGGACCGCACGGGCAGGACAGGAGAGCGTCTTTCGCGGACTGCCCGGCAGCCTTGACGAATTGCGGATCTTTGAGCCCGTCGGGGCCCGCGAACCAGCCGGTGTAACCGGCTTCGCGCAGTTGGCTGACCAGCAATGCGCCCTCGGTGTAGTAGGCCGCGTAGACCACCGCATCCGGCTTAGCGTTCATGATCTGGGTGACGACGGCGGCAAAGTCCTTGTCGCCCTTCTTGATTGAGAACGTACATCCCGGCTCGACGAGGGAGCCCAGGGCGGAGGCGATCGCCTTGATCTGCCCCTGTCCGGCATCACTGCTGTCGTCGACCACGCACGCCTTCTTCACACCGACGGTGTTCTTCAGGTAGTTGCCCAGCGAAGGGCCCTGCACGCCGTCACTGGACAGGCCGCGGAAGAAGGTCTTCCAACCACGATCGGAGAGTGTGACATTGGTGGCCGACGGCGTGATGGTCACCAGGCCGGCCTGGTCGAAGATGTCCCCGGTCGCCTTTGTCTCACCTGACCAGGTCGGGCCGACGAGGCCGAGGATCGACGGGTTGTCGACGATCGCCGGAGCCACCTCGGTGGCCTTCTGCGGGTCCCCTTCGGTGTCGAAGGTGACCAGATTCACCAGGCAGCCCGGGTTGGCAGCGTTGTGCTCGTCAACGGCCAGCCGGGCGCCGTCCTCGACGTTCTTGCCGAACGGGGTGTCCGGCCCGGTGAGCGGGCCTGCCATCGCGATCGCGAGCTGGGGGCAACTGGCGGTGCCGTCCCCGCCCGGGGTGACGGGAGAGCCTCCCGCCTCGGGCTTGACTTCCTTACCGTTCTGGTCGATCGGTATCTGTTCGACGATTTTCAGATCGCTCGTCGCGGCGTCGGCGCCGTTCGGGGCGGACTGCTTGGCGCATCCCGCCCCAAGTCCGACAACCAGGACCGCCGCAGCGGCGATGGCGCTTGCCTTCGAGTGTCGCGTCACGTCTTCACCTCATGGCCGGCGGAATATCGACTCGGACGACGCTACTGCCCAGGTCACCAGATCGCGCACCGAAGCGGCGACAATCTCACCATGAGCTACGAACGAGTCCCGCCATGGCTACGGCCGGGCAATCCGGAGAACCGCTGGCCGGTGCTCATCGCATTGCTGGCGGCGATGGTCTTGCAGCTCGCGATTCACCGGCAGTACACCGTGTTTCCGCGCTGGCCCCTCATCACGTTGGAGGCGCTGCTGCTGGGATTCCTCGTCGTCATCAACCCAAACCGGCTGACCCGCACCAACAGTGTCGAGCGGGTCGCATCGTTGGTGTTGCTGGCGGCGATCACTCTGGACAACGCCGCCTCGGCGGCAGTACTGGACTACAAGATCGTGACCGGCAAGGTCAGCAACGATCCGGCGATCCTGCTCGGCAGCGGCGGTGCGGTGTTTCTCACCAACATCATCGTGTTCGGCATCTGGTACTGGGACATCGACCTCGGCGGTCCGTTCGCACGCGGCAGTGGCGACAAGAAGACCCGACATCCGGACTTTCTCTTCCCGCAGACCGACAATCCCCACATCGCCCCCCAGGACTGGACGCCGAAGTTCGTGGACTACCTCTACGTCAGCTTCACCAACGTCGTCGCCTTCTCGCCCACCGACACCATGCCGCTCACCCGGCGAGCGAAGATCATGATGACACTGCAGTCGATCGTCGCGGTGTCGACGCTGGCACTGGTCATCGCCCGGGCGGTCAACGTTCTGGGTTGATGCCCCTTCGACACAACCCGTACCCGAGTACCCCTGCCAGGAGCAGCAGTGCCGCCGTCACGTACATGACCATCGCGAAGCCGGCGAGATAGCTTGACGCAGCGGTGCGTAACGCTTGACGGGCGAGGTCATCGGTGGGCCGGGTCCCGGCACTGACATAGGCGTTCACCGAACTCACCGCCGCGGCGATCCGGTCGGGGTCCACGTCGGCGGCCTCCAGACGGCGCACCGTGCCACCCATGGTCAACCGGTCGAGGGCGACCGTGCTCAGCGTCGACCCCAGCGTGAAGAACACCTGCCCGATGGTGGTTCGAGAACTGGTGACCGGGCCGAATTGCTCTGTCGGAGCGACTTTCAGGATCAGATTGCCGAACGGGATGGACGCTGCCGCCAGGGCGAACCCGACGGCGGCACTTCCCGGCAAGAACGCCCAGACCGAATGCGCACCACGCGCCAGGCCCCATGCGATGAACCCCACCGCCCCCAGGATGCCGGCGGCCAACAGCACCGTCCCGTTCGACAGTCCCCGCGTCATGATCCGGCCGGTGATCAGAGCGCCGACGATGGCGAAGCCGTTGAGCGGCAACTGCCAGATCGCCACGCTGCTGCCGTGCACGCCGGTGACGTACTGCCACAGGTTCGTCGTCTGCAGGAACCCCACCGCAGAACCGAAGTTGAGAATGAAGCCGGCCATTATGGCAGCGAGGAACAGCGGGGATCTGAACAGGGCCACGGGATAGAAAGCGTTGGGACTCTTGGCTTCACGGAGGAAGAATCCGATAACACAGGCAGTACCGACGATCAGCGGAATCAACGTCGTGGCGGCGGTGAGACTCGATCCGAACCGGCTGACGCCGTAGAGCAGACCGACGATACCGGCCGCCAGCAACAGCTGCCCGGAGATATCCATGGCCCCGTGAACAATTCGCGGCTGAACGGGGAGCAGTAACGGCACCAGCGCCACGCCCACAACCGCGACGCCCGCCAGCAGCGCGAAAGCCAGCCGCCAATTGATCCCGACCAGAACACTGCCGGTGAACACCATGGCCATGGTGGTCAGTCCGGCGACCGCGCCGAACAGGCCGAGAGCCTGCGGGAGCCGGTCCGGCGCTGCGACCGCCCGCACGTAGGCGAACGCGGCGCCGAACACCGCGCCCAGTCCGATGCCGGTGACGGCCTGGCCTGCCAGGTAAATCAGCGGCGCCGAGGCGGCCGCCGTGATCAGGCTCCCGGCCACCGACAGCAGCAACGCGGCCACCAGGACCCGGCGCCGACCCAGCCGGTCGGCCAGCAGTCCGCTGGTGATCACGGTGGCGGCGACGGCCAGTGTCTGGATGCTCGCGGCCAGGGCCGTGGCGTCGACGGTCAGGTGCAAGTCGCGCCGCACGCTGACCAGGGCGGTGCTGGCCACGATCGGAGCGGCACCCTGGATCGAGCCCACGGCTCCCAGGAACGGAACGGCCAAGCGCGAGACGGTTGCCATAGGCGCTGTTACTACCCGCCCCGCCGCACTTCTTTGAGCGTTCCAAGAAATCGCTGGAACTATCGGGACCATGAACCCGCGTTCTGGTTTCCGACGCACTGCCGTGGCCTCATGGGCGCTGGCCGGCATCGGAATCGCCGGTGTGGCCGGCGCCTCTGCCCTGGCCTATGCCGGCACCCTCAAGCCCGTGGCGGCAGACCAGGCGGCAGCATTTGATGCCGAATCCGATGGAGCCCCTGCGCCCGCCCCCGCCCCGCTCGCCCCGACGGCCGCGTCGGCGGCCCCGGCACAGGCGGCGCCCCCGATCGCCGCGCCTCGGCTTCCCGCGTCCCAGGTTTCCCCACCGCCGCCGAGGCCGACGCAGACCTACGCACCGCAGACGTACGCACCGCAGCCCGTCGCCCAGCCGGCCCCGCAGCAGCCGGCCTACACCCAGACCTACGCGCCGCCGCCCCCCGCACCCCAGCCCGCCTACACCCCGGCACCGGCGCCGGCGGTGAAGTCCAGCCCCAGCTCCACGGGTGGCTCCTATTCAAGTTCGAGCGCCATCAAGTCGGGGGCGTCGTCGGGCAGTTCCGCCAAGCGCGTCCCGTTGGGCGCCTCCGGACCCAACAAGGCCGTGCCGCATACCATCGCCAAGGGCTCCTGAGAGCTTCTGGACTTCGCACTATGAACTTCCGATTGTGAGCCTTCCATTGACCAGCGAAGCATTGTGGGCGCTCGGCCGAGGGAACGGGATCGTCGCACTGGCGTTCTTGACGCTGTCGGTCTCGTTGGGCATTGCAACCCGTTCGGCCAGGCCGCTATTCGCGCTGCCCCGCTTCGGCGTCGCCGACGTTCACCGCTTCGTCGCCGTGGCCGCAACACTTCTGGTGGCGCTGCACATGTGGCTGCTGTTGCTCGATCCCTATGCCAAGCTGCGCCTCATCGACTTCGTCGTCCCGTTCATCGGCGCCTACCGACCCGTGTGGCAGGGGCTGGGAACGGTGGCCGTCGAGCTTCTGCTGGTGGTGATCATCACCAGCCTGCTCCGCCGCCGCCTCGGGTTGCGTGTCTTCCGCGCGGTGCACTGGTCGACATACCTGTTGTGGCCCATCGCGTTAGCCCACTCGCTGGGCAACGGCACCGACACCCACCGGATCTGGTTCCTCGCCTTCGCCGGGGCGTGCACATTGGTCGTGGCGGCCTCGGTCGTGTGGCGGCTGCGCGGCAACTTCGATGAATACACCGACGCATGACCGCATTCCCGCCACCACCGGCGCAGCCGCGACTGTTCGCCGCGCAGGCTGCCGATCTCGCCGCCCACCAGAGCGCCTACGGCGCACTTCCCGACGTGGGTTCGGAGTTGATCGCGATGATCGACAGGGCCGGTCTGTCCGGTCGCGGTGGAGGGGGCTTCCCCACGGGACGAAAGCTGGCCACCGTCACGGGCCGTAAGCCGGTGGTGGTCGGCAACGGCGCCGAGGGAGAACCGCTGAGCCGCAAAGACGCTCACCTCCTGAGCCTGGCGCCGCACCTGGTGCTGGACGGCCTGGATGCGGCCGCATCCGCGATCGGAGCGGACAAGGTCTACCTGTATCTGCACGCCGGCGCCGTGGGCGCGGTCAACGCGGCACTGGCCGAACGGCGTTCGGCCGGGCTGGATCGGCACCGGGTGGAGGTCGTCGCAGCGCCCGACCGGTTCGTCGCCGGTGAGGAGTCCGCGGCCATCCGGCGCATCGAGGGCGGTCCGGCGTTGCCGCGGGATCGGACGGTCGTCACCGCGGTATCCGGGGTGCGTGGCCGGCCCACCCTGGTCAACAACGTCGAGACCCTGGCCCACATGGCGTTGATCGCCCGGTTCGGACCGGAGTGGTTTCGCTCGGTCGGCGACGAGGAGCATCCGGGAACCATGCTCGTCACCCTCTCGGGAGCGCTGAACCACCGGGGGGTCGTTGAGGTTGCCACCGACGCTCTGCTGATGGGCCTGCTCGAAGCCGGCGGCACCGACCTGAGCAGTCTGCAGGCCGTCCTGGTCGACGGATATCACGGAACATGGATCCCGGCAGACGAATTCGGCTCGGCGCGGCTATCGCGGTCCTCGTTGAAACCGTTGGGTGCGACACCGGGGGCCGGGATCATTCACGGGCTGGGCGTCGGCGAGTGCGGCCTGGCGGCCACCGCCGAGATCACCGCCTACCTCGCCGAGCAGAGTGCACGCCAGTGCGGGCCGTGCCTCAACGGACTGCCACAACTTGCCGGGTTGGTCGGCGAACTTGCCAGCGGTGGCGCCAACGATCATCTGGTCACGCAGATTCGGCGGATGGCCGGCCTTGTCGACGGCCGCGGATCCTGTCGGCATCCCGATGGGACCGCCCGCATGGTTCGCAGCGCGCTGACCGCGTTCAGCGCTGAAATCGACCTGCACCGCCAGCGGGAGTGCTGCGCCATTCAGTGAGGAACCACGCAGAGGCGCACTCGCAGTTTGTCTGCGAGGTTCCTCACTCGGCGGGGAGCGTCTTTTCGAACAGGTAGTGGAACACCATCCACTCGTTTCCGCCGCGATAGGCGAAGACCTCCGAGCAGAACAGCAGGAACATCCGCCACCGTTCCAGGGCGACCGACGGCGGCGTCGGCCCGCCCGCCAGGACGCGCAGGCATTCATCGGAATTCTGGTCCAGTCGCTGCAGCCACGCCTCGAGGGTGCGGCTGTACTGCCGTCCATCGACGTCCCACACCCGGCTCAGCGCGAGATCCGGCGGCAGGAAGTACTCGAACAGGTCGCGGCTGGGCATGGTGCCGCCGGCGAAGAAGTACTTGCCCATCCAATCGGTGGTCTTGAAGTCGTAGGCGAAGCGGCGATTACCCAGAATCTGCACCATCATTCGGCCGTCCGGCTTGAGCCAAGAACTCACCTTCGCCAGCACCATGTCGTAGTTCTTCATGTGCTCGAGCATCTCGCAGGAGACGATCACGTCGAACTGCCCGCGGAATTCCGGGTCGTCGAAGGAACTCGCGTCGGCCTTGACGTTGGTGAAGCGGCCGGCGTGCTTCTGGTTGCGCGACTTGATGTAGTCCTGCTGCGTCGCACTGTTCGACAGGAACGTCACGTGGACATCGTCGTAGTTGTCCAACACGTAGGTGCCGTGCGATCCCCAGCCGCAGCCGAGGTCGAGCAACCGGAGCGACCCGCGCTGCTCGACAAGTTCGCTGAGCCGCAGGCGTTCCTCCAGGAACGTCGCCAGCATGGCGACTTCGGCGTCGGCCAGGCTGGTGTCGGCTTGCGGGAACAGGCAGCAGGAGTACTTGAGGTACGGCCCCAGCATGAGATGGAAGAAGCGGGTGGGCACCTCGTAGTGCTGGATGTTGGCGTCGTCCTGGTGAAGGGCACCGGCACTGGCACGCAGCTTCTCGAAGTACTTCTTCTTGTAGAAGGCCTGCTTCTGGGTGTCGCCGCCGCACTCGAACGTCCGCACCCAGGAAGCGCACATCAAGCGCACCAACCGTCGCAGGACAGCATCGGGGAGCAGGCCACGCTCCTTGAGGGCCAACACGGCATTGAACAGGCGTTCCACGGCATCATCCAAACACACCGCCTACGCTGCTGCCGTGACACCGGAAACGGCCCCCTCCGCCCGCCGTGAGCCGATATGGCCGGCGATGACCGCCGTCCTGCTCCTGGTCATCGGCTTCACCTACAGCGACGACGTCGTCGAGTTCGCCCTGGACCTCACCGGCCGGCGCTTCGGTGGGGCCGGGCCGTGGGTGGTGTTCGTCCTGGACGCCCTGCTGGTCGCCGGCACGGCCGTCCTGAAGTGGCGGATCAGCGGTGGGGACACCGGCCCGGTGACGTTCATGCGGCGGCTGCTGATCAGCTGGTGGGGCCTCGGCGCCGCGCTCGTGGTGGTCTCCCATCTGGTTCTCATCGCGACGGCGGCCCCACGGGCCCGACTGGGGGTGTCGACGTCGCTGTGGGTGAGCCTGCTCTCCACTGCAGTGTTCGTCACCGCGATGGCCCTGATGCTGGTGTCGGCGCTCAGCGATGGCAGCACCTCGACATCGCGCGGCTGGGTGGCGCCACTGGTACTGGGAACCCTTGTCGCGCAATTCGGTTCGGCCCTGTGGTATCCGGTGATCGACGTCGAGAAGGGCTGCGCCGGCGATGTCGCCTCCTGGTACTTCTCCGACATGGGCCACATCACACCCGTGGTGCTGCTGACCCTGGGCATCGAGCTGAATTACCTGCGCCGCAACACCTCGACGCTGAGCCCGGGAATGCGGGTGGCCCCGGTTCTGACCGTGATGATGCTCGCCGTGAGCACGCTGCTGGCCTTCTCGATGATGGTCAAAGCCGACATGCCCAAGTGCGGAATGGCCGCGGTGTGGCATGAATACCTCTCGTTCGTGTTCACCGCACAGTCGATGACGACCGGGATTGCGACGCTGGTGTGGTTGCTGGTGAAGGACTCGACCGCCGAGTAGCGGTCATGAACTCGGGGGCTGACGGCTTACAGCCGCCGCAACCCCCGCTGCCCGATCGCCGTCGTCCAAGCCCAGCCGGCCAGCGCACCCATCAGACCGAACGCCCCTGTAGTGGGGATCGACAGCTCGTTGTAGCCCACCACCACATAGCCGAACGCTGCTGCGACGGCCAAGAGCGCCCATCGCATGGCCGTCCAGCGCTCCGGTTGCCCGAAACGTCGGCTTAGGACCATGCCGAGGATCAGGGCGATTCCGTGCCCGGCGTTGGTGAAGTAGCCTCCGCTCAGGATCGCCGAACCCGCTGCGACGGCAAGCCACCAGCCGATCCAGGCAGCACGCCAGCGTGGCGGGATGGCCGCAGTGAAAGTGCCCAGCACACCCACCGCGCCATAACTCATGCCGACATCGGCGGCGTACGCGATTGACGTCGAGAGCAGCCCGGCCGCCAGCGCGGCCGCAAGGCCCGCCGCCACGATGAGCGTGGCCCCGACGTGCCCGATCACGAAGGCCACCGCCATCCGCCGGCTTCGCCACAGCAACTCACCGAGAGCCAGCATCGCGACGAGTCCGGGCAGCCAGATGTAGATGGGGCCGTCGACGCTGACGAAGGCGCTGGCGACCAGCGTGGCGATCCGGCCTTGACCGAGATTGTGCAGGTTGGTGCTGACGTGGCGGACCACCTCGGACTGCACCCGCGGGCCCAGGTGCAGCAGCACCGCGGCAACCACGGCCAATGCAGCGGCGTAGAGCAGGGTCACCCTGACCCGGCCGACCCGGGCCAACAGCGCGGTCAGCACGGCATCCACTATGCCTCTGTTCAGCGCGTATTTCACATCGGCCGCCCGCACTCGCCACTGAACCGCACCGGTGTCCCCCGATCGGAGGAAGCACGGTTCATCCGCATTCCGGCCCATTCGGCGGAGTCTCGCACGCAGGCCGGGGCCGGATAGTTGTCCCAGACGCCAACCAGGGACTTCCGAAAACGTCCACGAAGGGAAAACCATGAAGATCATCACCATCGTCGCCCAGCAGATCTCGGCTCAGGCCCTGGCCGCCGCCCTGCCCACCGAGGGGGTCTCCGCCGTCACCGTCACCGAGACGAAGACCTTCAACCGCACCGCAACTGCCGTCGAGTCCTACCGCGGCCGAAAAATCCCGCAGCATTTCAGCACCGTCCACCGCGTCGAACTGGCCGTCGAGGACGAAGCACTGCAAGCGGTGACCGACGGCATCGCCTTCGCCCGCAGTGCCGGCCTGCTCGGCGACGCCAAGGCCTGGGTCACCGCGGAGTCCGCCGTCGACCTGTTCGCCAGCCACACCACGTCACTCGGCATGTCCGCCTGACCTAGGGCTGCACCGATCGGTTCGGCAGCGCCACATCGACATCGGAGATCGTGATGAAACCGATCTTGGAGTTCTCCAACGCTGTTGCCGAACTGGTGATCTGCAGGGTCAGGCTGCCCGGCTTCGCGCCACCGTAGGTGTAGACGATGTCGTTGAGGTCGATCGAGACCTGGTGCTGCTTGCCGTCCAGGGTCACCGGCACCGGGGTGACGATCTGGCCGAGCACCAGGTTGGTGCTGTTGTCGACGATCTGGGCGAACACCGCCCTGCTGTTACCCAGCCCCTTGTAGGTGAAACTCAGCGTGGGCGCCCCGACCACCTGGGTGCCCACCGGCACCGCCAACG
>CAIOYU010000315.1 GCA_903862565.1 uncultured Actinomycetes bacterium
AGCGGCCAGCGGCCCGGGTCGGTGCCGAATGCCGCATCGGCCAGCACGCTGGAAGCCATCGGAGCGCGACGCTACACGGTTAAGAGTTTGTGCTCACCGCGTTACGGCCGTGTCAACTGCGGCAGTGGAATCGGCGCGGATGGAGCGGGCCGTTGCAGCCTCCGCTGGGGAAATCGCCAACGGACGGCGATTACAGATGAACGCGACGTAAATTCGCAAGCTGCGGCAGTGGGTTTGTGCACAGTCGCGGTTGTTGACTGGCTTTCCCCGGCCCTTCTAGCGTTGTCCTCACGAGTGGTCACCGGCGACATTGCTCGATTACGCCATTATTCGAGAAGTGCACGCGGAGAGGGGCTTTCAATGCAACAGCCGCAGGAGCTACCAGGACCCAACGCCGATCTGTGGGATTGGCAGATGACCGGACTCTGCCGAGGCGTCGACTCGTCGGTGTTCTTCCACCCCGACGGCGAGCGGGGTCGCGCCCGTGCGCAGCGCGAGATGCGGGCCAAGCAGTTGTGCCGGCAATGCCCGGTGATCGTTCAGTGCCGCACCCACGCGTTGCGCGTCGGAGAGCCCTACGGCATCTGGGGCGGTCTCAGTGAGAACGAGCGCGAGATCCTGCTCAAGGGTTCGATCCGCCGTCGATCAGCCTGACCCTCACTCCTCCAAACCCCCTCACTCCTCCAAACCTATGAGGGTCGCGCCGGTGAGGAACACCACCAGGAGAACGCCCGCCATGATGACGCTGAAGCCGCCGATCAGGGTTGCGAAGATCAGCCCGAACAGGCAGGCCCCGAGCCAGCGGGTGTGCTGAGGCTGCTTCAACTCGATATCCAACCCGGACTCCACGTGCGAACCTTCCTCAGCGGGGCGATGTGACCGGCTAATGCTGCCATGGATTCGGGTTCGGCAGTGAGGCTGTCGGCTACCGCGCGCCGGCAGGACAAGAAAGCAGGCAGAAGGACAACTCGGACCACGCGGGACGCAACCTGCGTAACCTTCGTATTCGCCCAGGCTAGGCAACCCGATGCCGGTCAGGGCTGCCGACCATGCGAGGGAGATTTCGGTGACCGACCCGGCACACAGGTTGCAACGGTGGGAGCAGCGTGTCGAATGGCCGTTGGCGACCGTGGCCGGCATCTTCCTCATCGCCTATTCGATCCAGGTGCTGGCCGAGCCGCAGGGTCACGCCGAGCAGGCACTGCACATCATCACCACCGTCGCGTGGACCGCGTTCGCCGCCGAATACTTCGTGCGCCTGGCCCTGGCGAGCAACCGATCCAGCTGGTTCTTCCACCACCTGTTCGACCTTGCGATGGTCGCCCTGCCGTTCTTGCGTCCCTTGCGCCTGCTGCGCCTGCTGGTTCTGTTCGGAGTCCTGCAGAAAGCCATCGGCGGGGCCATCCGCGGCCGCGTCGTCGTGTACACCGCCTTCAGCGCGACACTGCTGATTTATGTGGCCTCGCTGGCGATCCTGGAAACCGAGCGGTACGAACCCGATTCGAAGATCACCACCTTCGGTGATGCCGTGTGGTGGTCGATCACCACCGTGACCACGGTCGGCTACGGCGACCTCGCGCCGGTGAGCGGGGTCGGCCGGGTGATCGCGGTGTTGTTGATGATCGGCGGCATCAGCGTCGTCGGCATCGTCACCGCGACGCTGGCCTCGTGGATCATTCAGCGGGTCGCCGATGAGGACGCTGCCAACCGGTCGGCGACCACCGCCGAACTCACCGCCTTCCGATCCGAGGTCGCGGAGCGAATGGAGGCGATGCATGCCGAGATACGCCGGCTGACGGCGGGAACCAGCGAACCCCGCCGGTCGCACGAAGGCAATCAGCCTTACGGCGCCATCGACCCGAGGTAGTAGGTTTCGTGCCCGGTCGGGTAGCCGCCGCCGTCGGTCGCGATGTGGACGTGGTCGAAGTGGTTGGCGGTTTCGTTGCCGTAGTCGGCCGTCCAGCTCGGCGCACCGATGCCCGGGTAGAAACCCTGCCGCCAGATCACGTGCAGGATGCCGTATCGCTTGGCGTTCGCCAGCGCGAAGCCGGCGATCTGGTTGCCCAGTTCGATGCCTTCGGGCGAGTGGTAATTCGGGATCATCACGTCGATGGCGAGCCCGTTGGGGTGCCATTGCAGCGGGTCCTGCCGGAATCCGCCGATCGTCTTGATGTCCAGGAACATCATGGCGATCGCGCGCGCCGCCCAGATGGTGTGGACCTGCAGCCCATTCTCCGGCGCAGGACCGGGCGACAGGGCGAATTCGAAGTCCGGAGCGGCCTGGGGTGCGTTGGCCATCAGCATCGCCGCGCCCTTGGTGTCACCGTCGTCAGGAATGGGGGCGGCCGACGGCATCTGAGCACCCGGACCCTGTCCGGGAACCTTCGGGATCACCGCGGCGGCGCTCATGGGGTTGGCGGCTGGCGCCGCAACGGGTGCCGAGGTCTTCTCGTTGGTCTGCGCCTGGAACATGGCGACCGAGACGGCAATCGATGCCGCTGCTGCCCACCAGCGTCCGCCAGGAATCCTCACCACTGCACCTTAACTTTCGGGACCGAGTTCGGGGCCAAGACTAGCCGCCAGGACGAGAGCCCGAGGAAGGGCCACCGCGACAGTGGCCCTATCCCCCGTCGGACTCGCCGATCAGTTGGGGGCGGGCGCCCCGGTCGCCGACTGGCAGTCGGCGCCGAGGGCGGTGGAGGCCGTCGAAAGGTTGCCCTGAACCTCGGGGTCGCTGGGGTTGGCCGCAATCGCGGTGTACGCCTCCGCCACATTCGCGACGAGGTCGGCGTCCGGCGTGGTGATCGTGGTGGAAGCATGACGAGAGGGGCACCCGTACCGGATGCCCCTCCCCTGCCTGCTCAGGTGTCAGTGGCTGTGGCCGTGGTGGCCATGCCCGTGATCGGCTTCCTCGACTGGCTTTTCGACGATGGCGGTTTCCGTCGTCAGCACCATCCGGGCCACCGAGGCGGCGTTGAGCACAGCCGAACGGGTGACCTTGACCGGGTCGATGACGCCGTCGGCCACCAGGTCGCCGTAGGTCAGCGTCGCGGCGTTGAAGCCGTGGCCGACCGGGAGCTCGCTGACCTTGTTGACCACGACTGCCCCGTCGAGGCCGGCGTTGGCGGCGATCCAGTACAGCGGTGCCGACAGCGCCTCGGAGAACACCTCGACGCCGAGTGCTTCGTCGCCGGACACCGACTCGCGCAACGGCTTCAGCGCCGCCCGGGCCTGCACCAGGGCGCTGCCGCCGCCGGCGACGATGCCCTCCTCGACCGCGGCCTTGGCCGCAGACACGGCGTCCTCGACGCGGTGCTTGCGCTCCTTGAGGGCGGTCTCGGTCGCCGCACCGACCTTGATGACCGCCACGCCACCGGCGAGCTTGGCCATCCGCTCCTGCAGCTTCTCGCGGTCCCAGTCGGAGTCGGAGGTCTCGATCTCCGCCCGCAACTGCTTGACCCGGTCGGCGATGGCCTCGTGGCTGCCGCCACCGTCGATGATCACGGTGGAGTCCTTGCTGACCACGACACGGCCGGCCGTGCCGAGCACGTCCAATCCGATCTCGCGAAGCAGCAGGCCGACGTCGGGGTTGACCACCTGACCACCGGTGACGACGGCGAGGTCCTCCAGGAACGCCTTGCGGCGGTCGCCGAAGTACGGGGCCTTGACCGCAACAGCCTTGAGGGTCTTACGGATGGCGTTGACCACCAGGGTCGACAGCGCCTCGCCTTCGACGTCCTCCGCCACGATCAGCAGCGGCTTGCCGGACTCGGCGATCTTCTCCAGCAGCGGCAGCAGGTCGGGCAGCGAACTGACCTTGTCGCGGTGCAGCAGCACGTAGGCGTCCTCGAGGACGGCTTCCTGGGCGTCGAAGTCGTTGACGAAATAGGCCGAGATGAAGCCCTTGTCGAAGCCGACGCCCTCGCGGATCTCGAGTTCGGTGTTCATCGTGGACGACTCCACGACGCTGACGACGCCGTCGAGGCCGACCTTGGTCATCGCCTCCCCGACAAGTTCGCCGATCTCCTCGTCGCGTGAGGACACGCTGGCAACCTGGGCGATGGCGTTCTTGCCGTCGACCGGGGTGGCCGACTCCTGCAGCGCCAGGGAGACCAGGTCGGCAGCCTTGCCGATGCCCAAGCCCAGCGCGATCGGGTTGGCTCCGGCCGCGACATTGCGCAGACCGGTCTTGATCAGTGCCTGCGCCAGCACGGTGGCCGTGGTGGTGCCGTCGCCGGCGACGTCGTTGGTCTTGGTCGCCACCGACTTGACCAACTGGGCACCGAGGTTCTCGAACGGATCCTCGAGGTCGATGTCACGGGCGATGGTCACGCCGTCGTTGGTCACGGTCGGGCCGCCGAATGCCTTGGCCAGAACCACGTGCCGGCCACGAGGGCCGAGGGTGACGCGAACTGCGTCGGCCAACTTGTCGACGCCGGCCTCCATGGCCCGGCGAGCTGTCTCGTTGTATTCGATCTGCTTGCTCATAAGTTTCTCTCCTTCAACGTGTTCCGCCCCGGAAACCAGCCACTGTCGCGAAGGTTTCCGGGGCGGGACACGAGCTGTCTGCTACTTGTTGACAACCGCCAGCACGTCACGGGCGGAAAGGATCAGGTACTCCTCGCCGCCGTACTTGATCTCGGTGCCGCCGTACTTGCTGTAGATGACGGTGTCACCCTCGGCGACATCCAGCGGAATACGCTTCTCGCCGTCCTCGTCCCACCGGCCGGGGCCGACGGCAACAACGGTGCCTTCCTGCGGCTTCTCCTTGGCGGTGTCCGGGATGACCAGACCCGACGCGGTGGTCTTCTCGGCCTCGTTGGCCTGAACGAGGATCTTGTCCTCGAGTGGCTTAATTTTCACGCTCGCCACGATTGGAGCCCTCCACTGTTATGAGTTGCGGGCCGGGCACTAGCGCCCGGTACCGATTAACTAGTTGTTCGGCATTCGTCCTGCCCTCGCGCCGTCGTCGCGGGTTCCGACACGTGGACTGTCCGGCTGCCACTTGGCACTCTATACCCGAGAGTGCTAGCACTCAAGCGGGGGGTGTGCAGATTCGCCGTGGGCGATCAGCCCAGGTGAGAGATAGTCGATCAGCCCAGGTAGGAGATGGTCGGGAAGCTGTAGCTCAGGCCTCCGCCGGCAAGGTAGCCCTGTACCACCGGCAGCGGATCGGTCTGCGGCATCACCGCGCGACTGGTCGCGCCGGGGATGAAGGGGTTCAAGTCCCTCATCCGCAGGACGTTGCCCCACAGGTACTTCTGGACGATGGCGTACTGCTGATCCACGGGCGTGGTTGTCGGATCAAATCCCAGATTCTTACCGAAGACGGCCAGGACCTGGTCCGTCCAGGTTCCGCCCGGCGGGTTCGGGGGTGGGATCAGGTCGCCGTTTTCATCCCTGTGTCCGTCGGCCGCAGTCTCGATGTATCCGCGCACCGCGACATTGAACGTTGCCTGATCACAGTCGTAGAGGTTGATGCCCCCACCTTCGGCGACGGCGAGGTAGCCCTTCGCGGCGGCAACTCCCATCTGAGCTTCCTCGAGGCCGTTCTGGGGCATCGGCACATATCCCAGATCCAGCGCCGTCACCTGGGTGTAGGGATTGATCAAGACGATGCCCGACCACCGGTGATGGCCGTCGAGGATGTAGGTCCCGTTGTTCGCCGTCACGACAGGGCTCCCGAACGGCTGGATGATGCCGCCGGTGAAGAACGTCTCCAGTTGGGCCGGATCCTGCAACGGGAACTTGAGTGACTTCTTCAGGTCGATCTCGTTCTGCGTGGGAACCAGCGTGGCCACATTCGCGGTGATGGACGTCAACTGCAAGCTGCTGTTGGGCATGCCGCGAACCGCCCCGCCGGTCGTGATCAGCCGATAGAGCACCTGATCACAGTTGGCGTTGCTCGACGTGCAGGGGTTCGTCTCACTGATCGGTTTGGCCGGGTCGAGGCTGAGCAACCGGTTGAACAGCTTCACGAATCCGTCGGCGCCATCGGTGTAGGACGCCAGCAGCAGTTGCTTGAGCTTCGCCGCGGCCACCGTGTCGGGAAATTCGACCTGCCCGGCCTCGATGCGCGCCACGTTGGCCGACGTGGCCAGCAGGCCGGTGGCGATGCCGGCCAGTCCGCCGTTGAGGAACCACTTCCCGGCGAGCTGGGACAGGTCGTCTTGCGTCGGCGTCTGGTCGATGACCTGGTAGACCTCGCCGACCTTCACCTGGCGGAACGCGTCGGTGGTCACGAACTGCCGCGCTGCCATGCCGCGGGGCTGTCCGGCCTGGAGGTGCTGAACCGAGATGGCCGAGGCCGTCGGATCCGCGGCCTCGCCGAGCAAGGTGCGATAGAGCAGGTTGACGAAGGTCGTCGCCGACGGCTGGGTACCGAAAGCGCCGCCGCCCGCACCGCTTGCCTGATAGAACTCGGTGGTTCCCGCGATGGCGCCCGCCAGCATCGGCTCCGGGAGGCCCCACACCAAAGCGCTTGTCTTCCATGAGAGTTCCTGATGGGTGGCGTTTCGGCCGACGAGTTCGAGGTAGTAGTTGTTGACCTCGGACTGGCGGAATGCGGTCGAGCTGTAGAGCCCGGCGACGACGCCGTTGACTCCGCTGCGGCGCAGCACGTTGAGGTAGTTCTGCAGTTCTTCTTCCGTCGGGTTGGTGCGCAGCACTTCCTTGAACAAACCGGTGACCACCGCGGTGGGATTGGTGACCTTGGCCGGACCGGTTCCACTGAAGATGTCGTCGAGGACCAGACGAGTCCGCAATCCGAAGGAACCGATGGTCGGCGCGGCGGTGGCCGGGGCCCCGGGCAGTCCGAAGAATGCGGACACCTTCCCGAACGGGTTGGTGGTGGCCGAGCTGGTGGTTGCCGACGCC
>CAIOYU010000316.1 GCA_903862565.1 uncultured Actinomycetes bacterium
AAGCCGGGGTCGTGCTGGGACACGAGGTTCTGGTACGCGGTGAAATCACGGGTGTTCAAGCCCTCGGCATAGGTCGTCTTCTCGGCTCGGTGGAAAAACCACACCCCGCTGGTCAGCGGTGTCAGCGCAATGTTGACCGCCGCCACCGCCAGCATCTGCCAGAGGTAGCGGCGCGCCGGCGCCCAGAACGCCCAGACGAGGGCCAGCACAGCAACCAGCGCAGGTATCAAGGCAAGCATCCGCACGAACAAGAGGGTATCGGGCCGCGTTGCCGTCGGGCCCGCACCACTTAAGATGACGGCCATGCAGTCCGGGGCACCACTTCACCTGCACCGCTACGGACCACCCGGTCCCGCCCGGGTCCTGGCGATTCACGGCCTGACCGGTCACGGCCGGCGCTGGCGGACCCTGGCCACCCGCTATCTGAGCGACGTTGGTGTGCTGGCCCCCGATCTGCTGGGGCACGGCCGCTCGTCTTACGCCGCACCGTGGACGATCGACGCCAACGTCGCCGCCCTGGCCACCATTGTGGAGAACGAGGCCGACGGCCCGGTTGTCGTGGTGGGCCATTCGTTCGGCGGGGCGGTCGCACTGCACCTGGCGGCCCAATGTCCGGATCTGGTGTCGGGGGTGGTGCTGCTGGATCCGGCGGTGGCCATGGACGGGCAGTGGATGCGCGAGATCGCCGAGGCGATGCTGGCCTCCCCCGATTACACCGACCGCGCCGAGGCCCGCACCGAGAAGTCCACCGGGGTGTGGGCCGACGTTCCCCCGACCGAACTCGACGAGGACCTCGACGAGCATCTGATGGCACTGCCCAACGGCCGCTACGGCTGGCGGGTCTGCCTCCCCGCGATGGTGTCCTACTGGAGTGAACTCGCCCGCGATATCGCACTGCCGCACAGGGGAACCCGGACGACCCTGGTGCGCGCGGAGTTCCAGGATCCGCCGTATGTCAGCGAGGCACTGATCGACGCGCTGTCCAGCCAGCTCGGCGCGGACTTCGTTCTGGAGAATTTCAGCTGCCAACACATGGTGGCGCAGGTGCAGCCCGCCGAGACCGCCGCCGTCATCCGGGGCATGCTCGGCTAGTGCCGAAGATCACCGACGCCCAGGTGGAACGGGTGCGCGGCCTGGTTGCTGCAATACCGGCGGGACGGGTAGCCACCTACGGTGACATCGCCTGCGCTGCAGAGCTTTCCAGTCCACGGATCGTCGCGTGGATCATGCGGACCGACTCCCACGACCTGCCCTGGCACCGGGTGATCACCGCCTCTGGGCGACCTGCCGCCCACCTGGCGCACGACCAACTCGAACTTCTGCGCGCCGAAGGGGTCCTGGCGACCGACGGCCGGGTGGCACTGAATCGCGTGCGACACCGTTACCAATGAGGCGACGCTAGACCATCATCCGCACCAGCGCGGTGGCGCGCACCAACCCGGGAAAGGCCGCAGGCGTCGCACGCGGATGCAGAGTATGAACCGCCAGCCGGAAGATCAACGCCCGCAACAACATTTGCGGCCACTCCGGCAATCCTTCCCAGCGCTCGAGCAGTCCCTCGTCGGCCTCGCCCCAGGCCAACGCATCGACGACCGCCACCCCTGCCGCCCACGACGCGGGCCGCCAGTACGGAGCGATGTCGGTGATCCCCGGTGCCGCACTACCGGCGAAAAGCACTGTGCCGTAGAGATCTCCGTGTACCAGTTGACTCTGGCTCCTCGTGGGCTTGCGTAACCGAGCCAGCTGACCGAGCAGTTCCCGGGAGCGCTCCCGATCCTCGCTGTCGGGAATCTCCGGCGCGCCCAACGGCATGTTCTGCAGCGGCCGCTCCTCCCAGGCGGCACGGTCGGCGACCACGAACACATCGACGTCGGTCCACGGCGGCACCGGTGCCTGCGTCAAGAATCGGGGCCGCTCCATCGCGGCGGTGGCCTCATGCAGTCGCACCCCGGCCGAGACCACCTCGTCGTGGCGTGGTTCGGGAGAGCCGGCCACGAAGGTGTCCGCGCGCCAGCCCGCCACCACGTACCTGCCGTCGGTGGAACGCACCGGTCTGGCCAGCCGCAGACCGTCCACGAACAGGGTCTCGCGGGCCTTGGCCGACCACGCAGCCCGGGCATGGTCGGAGATCTGGGACAGCACGACCTCACCGCACCGCCAGCCGTCGTCCCAGTCGTCGCCGAGTGGTTGCGGGTCGCCGTCCTTGACGCCGAAGGCCGCCAGCACGTGGTCAGGCGGGCGTTCGTCAGTCACCTCGCCAGGGTAAGGCGTGCCGGGCCCACCACCGCGTCAGTACATCGCCATGTCGGGGTCGAATTGCTGCGCCCACGCCGCAATGCCGCCCCGCAGGTGCACCGCATCGGCGAAACCGGCCCGCTTCAACGCGGCCAGCGCCTGCGCGGACCGGGCCCCGCTCTTGCAGTACAGCACCGGAATGCGGTCCGGCGGCAGGAGAGCAAGGCCGTCCCCGGACATGATGGCCGACAGCGGGATCAAGGTCGCGCCGTCGATGTGGTTGACCTCCCACTCGGCCGGCTCGCGGACGTCGACCAGCGCCATCGCGGCACCCGCGTCGAGCATGTCGCGCAATTCCCGCGGAGTGACGGCCGAACCGGCGTCCGGCTCGGGTACACCACAGAGTTGCGCGTAGTCGGCCAGCGCGGTGATGGGCGGGGCGGCAGGATCCTTGCGGACACCGATGGTGCGGTACGTCATCGCCAGCGCGTCGTAGAGCAGCACCCGGCCGAGCAGCGGCTCGCCGATGCCGGTGATCAGCTTGATGGCCTCGGTGCTCATCACGGACGCGATCGACGCGCAGACGACGCCCAGCACCCCACCTTCGGCGCAGGACGGCACCAGTCCCGGCGGCGGCGGTTCGGGGTAGAGGTCGCGGTAGTTCACCGCGCCGCGACCGTCGGTGGTGGGGAGCGGGTCCCAGAACACCGACACCTGACCGGCGAAGCGGTAGATGGAGCCCCACACGTAGGGCTTGCGCGCGAGCACCGCGGCATCGTTGACCAGGTAGCGGGTGGCGAAGTTGTCGGTCCCGTCGATGATCAGGTCGTACTGGCCGAACAGGTCGACGGAGTTGTCGGGCTCGAGCCGGAACTCGTGCAGTTGCACGGTGACCAACGGGTTCAACCCAGCGATGGAGTCCCGGGCGCTCTGGGCCTTCGGCCGGCCGATGTCGCTCTGCCCGTGGATGATCTGCCGTTGCAGGTTGGACTCGTCGACGGTGTCGAAGTCGACGATGCCCAGCGTGCCGACGCCGGCCGCGGCCAGGTACAACAGCGTGGGCGAGCCCAGGCCGCCGGCACCGATCACCAGGACCTTCGCGTTCTTGAGTCGACGCTGCCCGACCTCCCCGAACTCCGGCAGGATCACGTGGCGGCTGTAGCGCGC
>CAIOYU010000317.1 GCA_903862565.1 uncultured Actinomycetes bacterium
ACATCGAACCGCATGCCATCGTGGCCAACGACGGCACCCGCACCGAGATCGACACCCTGGTTCTCGCCACCGGATTCGACCTGTGGGAGGCCAACATCCCGGCCATCGAGATCATCGGCCGCGGCGGCCGCAACCTCGGAAAGTGGTGGCGGGAGAACAGGTTCCAGGCCTATCAGGGAATGGCGATCCCGTACTTCCCGAACTACTTCAGCCTGGCCAGCCCGTATGCGTTCATCGGGCTGAACTTCTTCAACACCATGGAATACCAGATGCGCCACATGGGCCGGGTGATCGGCGAGGCGCAACTGCGGGGCAAGCCGACCTTCGAGGTCACCGAGGAGGCCAACTCGCGGTTCCTCGACCAGGTGACCGAACTGGTGGGGGATTCGGTGTTCGCGGTCGGGGACTGCGCCGGAGCGCGGTCGTACTACTTCAACCCGCACGGCGAGGCGACACTGCTGCGCCCGATGACCGCCAGGGCCGCCATCAGGCAGGCTTCCGAATCTCCGCTCAGCGACTACAAATTCGCCTAATCTTGATCTCGTTCGGTTAGAGACTGGAAGGCGGTTCCCCGATGTCGCTTCGTGTTCCCGGTATCGGTGTGGCCCTGGCCGCAACCGGCCTGTCCCACTTCGCCCGGCCCCAGTGGTACGAGCCGATGACGAAACTGGCTTTCCCGAAGAACACCCGCCGGCACGTCTACGTCGACGGCGGCATCGAGACGGCCATCGGGGTTGGGCTCGTCGTCCCGCAGACCCGTAAGTACGCGATCGCTGGCGCCGCAGGCTATCTCGGCTACCTGGGCTACAGCGCCGTACGCAGCCGACGCACCTAGCTCCGGATGGCGCCGTCGCTGCAGCGCCGGCTCGGTACGGCCGACGCCGTTGTCATCGGCTTGGGCTCGATGATCGGTGCCGGCGTGTTCGTGGTGTTCGGGCCGGCGGCGGCGGCTGCGGGGTCCGGGTTGCTGACCGGCCTGGCCGTCGCGGCGATGGTCGCCTACTGCAATGCCACCTCATCGGCACGGTTGGCCGCGGTGTATCCGCAGTCGGGCGGCACCTACGTCTACGGCCGTGAACGTCTGGGTGAGTTCTGGGGTTACCTGGCGGGGTGGAGTTTCATCGTCGGGAAGACGGCTTCGTGCGCGGCGATGGCGCTGACGGCAGGGCTTTACCTGTGGCCGGCCCACGCGCACCCCGTCGCGGCGGTGGCCGTACTGGTGCTCACGGCGGTGAACCTCCGCGGAATCCAGAAGTCCGCCTTGCTGACCCGCGTCATCGTCGCAGTGGTCCTCGCGGTGCTGGTGACCGTGATCGTCGCGGTGGCCGTCTCCGGCAACGCCGACCCGGCCCGGCTCACACTGACCGTTGGCAGCCCCGCCGGAGTGCTCCAGGCCGCCGGCCTGCTGTTCTTCGCCTTCGCCGGATATGCCCGCATCGCAACCCTCGGGGAAGAGGTGCGCGACCCGGCTCACACCATTCCGCGCGCAATCCGAATATCCCTGGTGATC
>CAIOYU010000318.1 GCA_903862565.1 uncultured Actinomycetes bacterium
CGGGCCGCAATGCCCGATCCGCCGCCCACTGCCGCCGCCGGCCAGCCAATTCTTCGGCCGCCCGGGCCGCCTGCTTCTGCGCTCGCGTCGCCACCACACACCTCCATCATCAAGGTGTTGCGACGACCGCTGGAATCCGCCAGCAGAGCCGCGATCACAATGGACATCAGCGGATTCTCACGGGTGACGTGCAAGGTGCCCGCCAGGATCACGCCACTGGCGGCGAATCCAAAGGTGGTGCCGAGCATCGACAGGTTCGACCATGTCGCAAACGACGGACGTGAGCGGGGTAGATCTTCACCGATCCCCTCGTCACCGGCGAGCGCCCTTCTGGCGGGCCGCATCGCACCTTCCGGGACGCTGTGCACGCCCATGAGTTGGATGGCGATTCCCAAAGTCACACCCATGAATCCGAATTGCAGCAGCCGTGAACCGGTCGCCCCGGTGATCGCGCCCACGACGACCAACAGCAGCCCAACCCCCACAGCGTTGCTGATCATGGCTCGGACGCTGATTTCACGACCCCAGCTGTAGGTGTCGTTCAGCGCCTGTACCCGATCAACCTCGCGACCGGCGGCCCACTGCTCGACCAGACGACTCCTACCCCGGCCGGGAAGAACAGCGGCATAAGCCATTGCGGTCACGGCGCCAACCGCGATCGCGGCAGCCTCCACGTAATGGCGCGAGTTGTCCACACCAACAACGATCAGGGACCACAAAAGGTAGGGCGGCAGCAATGCTGCGCTGACGAAAGCTGAAATGGCCCACGAGTACCTCGACCCATGCCGATCCCACGCCCACTGCCAGATCCGATCCATGCTGAAAACACTAAGCGTCAGGCGACATCACCAGACCGGAGCTGCGCCGACTGGATCGATATCCAGACGGCGTGGCCCGGGTCTACGCACATCGGCCGTCCCGGAACGGCGAGCACTCCGAGATAGCCGTGTCGGCGATCGATTAATGCCCGAACGTGATGCCCGTTGACTTTCTAGGCCGGAAGGACAGCCACCTGCGATCCGCTGCCGAAGCGTCAAGTTCACATGATTAGTCGGTGAGCTTCGGGAGACCCTTGTTGATCGCGGATGCGAGCACCTTGCCGACCAGTGTGGCGAGCCCGGGTATCGCTGAGTCGAAACCGATCGTGTAGTTCAGTCTTGTGCCGCCGCCTGCAGTCGGTGTCAGCTCCTGGCGGCCCCAGTGGCCGCTCAGCGGACTGCCTTTGGTGATCTTGTACTCGATAAGCGTGTTCGGCTGGGCCGTTGTGGTGGTCTCCTCGAACGCCGGAAGGGGACCAACCTTGATGCGGCGAACGGAGCCGACGCCATTGCGCGAGGTAGCGCCGTCGCTTACGCGAGTGATCTTGGCGCCGAAGACCGGGCCTAGGTTCTCGTGCTCGGCGAGCTTTTCGAACACGGTCTGGGGATCGGACTTGAACTCGTGAGTGATGTGGACGCGTTGCGGAGTGGCCATAGGCTCGGATACTAGGACTCCGCAGGGTTGGTCCGAAATTGCCCCGCCACGGCGACGGGGCCCTGTCCCGACGTAGGCACTCGTGTTACGGCCACGCTGTCGTTCTCAGCGGTCCTTCAGCGTGGCGGCAGTCACCTCCGGAGTCCGTCCATTGTCTCGGCTTGGTTGGCGAGTGTGGTGAGTGCGTGGGCGAGTTCGCGGGCCTGGGGTGGTGTGAGGTCGGTGGTGATCGCTGGATGTGGGTGGTCGGGGATTGTGACGCCTTGGATGCGTAGAGCGATGCCGCTGACGGTGGTGCCGTTGAGGTGCTGGATGCCGGTGAGCAGGGCGGCGGTGTTGCCGATCGCGATGGGGTC
>CAIOYU010000319.1 GCA_903862565.1 uncultured Actinomycetes bacterium
CCGGTCCCCCACCGGATGGGGGACAGCCCGGTGGCCACATCGGGACGCAGTCGCCGACATTGGGCCGTCGCGGCGCCGAGGGTCCCCGGACTCATCACCCGGACACCGTCGAGTTCGCCGCCGCGCCGCAAGAGCTCGGCGAAGCGTGACAGTTCGTCCGCGCTCGCGACGGTGCTCGAGGAGGGCACCACGCTGGTGAGGAAAGCCCGTGTGTTGGTGAACGGGATGATCTGCTGCATTGAGCCGCCCAGTGCGACGCGCAGGGCCTTGGCGACCGGTGCGGGCAGTGGCGTGCCGGTGACGTGGCTCGGTGCCACCAGCGCCACGTCGGACTCCGATACCCCGTAGTTGGTCCAGCGGAAGCCCAGCGGGTCGAGTATTTCGGTGGCCAGGATCTCGCGGATGTTGCGTCCCGTTGCGGCGGAGACGATTTCGCGGATGAGCGGCCCCCAGGTCAGGCCGTGATAGATGTGCACCAGCCCGGGTCGGTGAATCGGTTTGAGCTCGCAGAGTTTCTCGCGTGCGTAGTCGCTGTCGTTCATCCGTTTGAGGTCGGGCCGGGGGCCGGTGGCGAACGGCACTCCGGCGCTGTGTGTCATCACGTGCCTGATCGTGGTGCGGTGCTTGCCGTGGCTGGTGTAGCCGGGCAGGTAGTCGCACACGCGGTCGTCGAGAGCGAACTCGCCGCGTTCCACCAGCATGTGAACGACGGTGGTGGTGATCGCCTTGGCCGCGGAGTACACGCAGAACGGCGTCTGGGTCGTCACCGGGATGCGTTCGGCGTCGGGCGGGTCGGCCGGTCCGTTGCCCCAGGCGTGTCCGATGGCGCGGTTGAGGACCACTGTGCCGTTGAGTCGCAGACACAGTTGGATGGCCGGCTGCATCCCGGCCGCGTACCAGTGCGTCGCGGCGGCCCAGATGCGGTGTACCGCGGCCTCGGACAGCTCCGAGTGGTCCTCGGGACCGATCGAGGTAACCGCGTCGAGGTCGGCGGGGATGGGGATTCGGCCGTGCGAGTCGGCGGTCACGGCCTGCGGCGCAATGTCGCCCTCAGATGCTGTTGCAACGGATGGCCCACGGCGGCCATCGAGACGGTGTAGCTCAGTTCATCGCCGTTGACGCGCACTTCGCGGGCCACGGCGAAGACGTCTTTGGCGGTGCCGCTCAACGCGACCGTCGTCGAGTGAACCTCGATCACGATCATGCCGTCGTCGTGGGCTACCACCGTGCCCTCGTCGATCTCGGTGATGCCGGTGGGATGGGCGAGCATCATCTCGATCCGCCCAGGTGCAGGCACCCGCAGGTAGCCGGTCTCGGCGTGCATGGGGGCGCCCGCCGGTGAGCGGGTGCGTTGCGAGTAGGCCAGAAACGGCTTGCCGACGTGACTGAACGTCACCTCTTCGAGGTAGTCGAAGGCCTCGATGGTGGGGTAGTCGCCGCGACCGGTGCCGGTCCAGGTTCCGATCAGCGGGCGCAGCACCCCGACTCCGGCGTGCAGTCCGGGTTCATCGTTCACTTCTGGCTCACATGGGTCCGACGAGTTCCACCCAGTTGCCGTCCGGATCGGCGACGAACATCCAGCCCATTCCTGGTACGGGGGCGAACTCGGCCAGCGGCTGCGGGGTCTCGTAGCCGGCGTCGGCGATCTGCTGCGCGATCGCGCCCAGGTTGGCGGCCATCAGGGTGAAGTAGCGGATGCCGGCCTGTGCAGGGCCGCCGCCCGGGGTCGCGGGGGCGGCGGGAGGCTGGTCGAGGGTGACCAGTTTCAACACGTTCTTGCCTGCGGCGTAGCGCTTCATGGTCCCGCCGGGAAAATCGAGGTCGCCCTGGTGCGGCAGCCCGAGTAGTCCCTCGTAGAAGTCCACCATCGCGTCGAGGTTGGTGGTCACCAGCCCCACCTCGATGCTGGGGGCGAGCAGTTCGATGGCCATGTCTGGTCCTCTCCTGGCGGCGGGGTGTGAAGGCCAGGGTAGATCTAGCCTTTGGTGCCCAGCGTGATGAGGTCCCAGACGCCGCGTGTCCACAGCGGTCGCCGTACGCGGTGCTGGTCGCTGATCGTAAATCCGGCGTCGGTGAACAGCGTGCGCATCTCCTCACGTGACGGGTTGTGGGCCGGATTGCCGAGCCCGGCGGATAACTGCCGCAGCAGTGGCGGTTGCGGTGGGCTGATGGTGGCCACCGCGGCCAGTCCGCCGGGAGCCAGCACCCGATGGAACTCCCGCATCGCCGCCGGCTGGTCGAAGAAGTGAAAGGCCGACGTCGAGACGACGGCGTCGAGGGCACCGTCATCGAAGGGAAGCTGCTCGGCGGGCGCCTTGCGCCAGTGCACCTCGGGGCAGCGAGCCTTGGCCTGTTCGAGCATGCCGTCAGACATGTCGACCCCGAAGACCTCGTCCGGGTGTAATTCATCGGAGATGCGCGCGGCGAGAATTCCTGTACCGCAGGCGATATCGGCGATCCGCCGCGCCTGGTGGGCACGAAGCGCAGCGACGACCTCGTCCTGGGCGGGTTGATAGACCAGGCGTTGCAGGAAGGGCAGGTCGTACGCGGGAGCGGCGAAGGACCAGAATCCCGTCACGACGTCGTTGAACCGCCGACCGACTTGCGTCATGTGCATCCAGTGTAGGGCGTGGGCGGCGCTTAGCTCAGCAGTCCCAGTTGGGATGTGCGGTGCGGGCCGCGGGCCAGTGTCGCCATCGCGGACACGATGTTGGCTGCGGTGGGGAAGATGCCGTCCGGATCGCAGACCCGAAGCAGTCGTTGAGCCTCCGTTCCGGTTACCACCACCCAGTCGATCGACGCGCGGGTGCAGTGCACGTGCAAACGGTTCAG
>CAIOYU010000320.1 GCA_903862565.1 uncultured Actinomycetes bacterium
CGCAGCACCTTGCGCTCGGTTTCGTCGTCGTGGTGCATGCGGTCGCCGATCGCAGCGATGACCGCGCTCACCGGGCAGTCGCCCACGTGCATGAGGAATTCGAAGCCGAACCGCTGGGCATACCGGCGGGCCTCGCCGTCCAGTTCGTCCATCAAAGCGGGGCGAGGATCCCACACCGAGGACTGCTCGGCGGCCGACCAGGTGCTCCCCGGTCGGCTGCCCACGCTCGGGTAGGCCTGGAGAACCTCGTCGATGGAGTCCTCGGACAGCGAGAACAGCACCGCGTCGGCTTTCCGGAACAGCGCGGCACGATTCGGGTAGGGCCTGCCGTCGGCAAGGTCGCCGGCCATCGTGACGCTGCTGCAGCACTCGTAGAGTGCGTGCACTGCCTTGCGCTTCGGCATCTCGTTGAAGGCGTCGAGCCCGATGCCCTGGTGCATTAACACCCAGTAATCATCGAAAACGAAAAGCACAGCCGGGTTACCGCGAGTTACGGGCGGGAAAACTCATCCCGGGTAACCCCCGGTGCGGGTCAGTGCCCGTGTTCGCCGAAGCGGTGCAGCGAGCGCTCGATCTCGGCCTCGGCCTCGGCGCGGCCGACCCAATCAGCGGCCTCGACGTGCTTGCCCGGTTCCAGGTCCTTGTAGTGCACGAAGAAATGCTTGATGGCGTCAAGCTCGAAGGTCGGCACGTCGGCGAGGTCCTGGACGTGGTCCCAGCGGTGGTCGCCGGCCGGCACGCACAGCACCTTGTCGTCGCCTCCGGCCTCGTCGACCATTTTGAACATGGCGACCGGGCGCGCTTCGACGATGACGCCGGGGAACACCGACTCCGGCAACAGCACCATCGCGTCCAGCGGGTCGCCGTCCTCGCCGAGGGTGTTCTCGATGAAGCCGTAGTCCGCGGGATACCCCATCGGCGTGTACAGATAGCGGTCCAGCTTCAGCCGGCCGGTCTCGTGGTCGACCTCGTACTTGTTGCGCTGGCCCTTCGGGATTTCGATGGTGACGTCGAATTCCACCGCGCGACTCCTTACTCGTTCTCGGCTTACTTGATCCGGTGTCGCCCGGTGGCGACGCGACACAACCCTAACGAGCGATTCGCGTCCCCAGCGCCTCGTTGGGCACAATGGGGGACAACATTTCGTCACGAGAGGTCAGACAAACATGCTTCGCACGCCCCGGCGTCGCACCAATGTGGTGCTCGCAGCGGCGGTGATCGCACTGGTCGCCGCGGTAGTGGCCGCGGCCGGCTTTCTGACCGGGGGAAAGAGCAACGCCCAGGTCCCTGCGCCGCGCCCGCCCGCCGTGGCCAAGCCCGCGGTGGTTCCGTTGCCCGATGGCGCGGTTCCGACAACCCGCGGAATCACCGCCGTGCTCGCAAAGGCCGTCGCCGACCCCGAGCTCGGCAACCTGACCGGCCGCATCACCGATGCCAAGACCGGCGACCAGATCTGGGAACAGCGCGCCGATATGCCGATGCAGCCGGCGTCGACGAACAAGATCCTCACCACGGCCGCGGCGCTGCTGACCCTCGATCGCGGTGCCCGGGTGACGACGACGGTCTACGCGGCCGACCAGTCCCGGATGCCCGGCGTCGTCGTGCTCGTCGGCGGTGGTGACCCGACGCTGTCCGCTGCACCCCCGGACGTGCCGACCTGGTATCGCGGCGCGGCCCGGATCTCCGACCTGGCCGACCAGGTCCGCAAGAGCGGTCTGAGGCCGACGGCCGTGCAGGTGGACACCTCACTGTTCACCGGTGCGGACATGGCTCCCGGCTGGGATCCCGACGACATCGAGGGAGGCGATATCGCCCCGATCCAATCGGTGATGCTCGATGCCGGGCGGACCCAGCCGACCACCGATGAGTCCCGCCGCTCTCCGACGCCGGCCCTCGACGCGGGCCGTGCTCTGGCGATGGCACTGGGTGTCGACCCCGCCAAGGTCACCTTCGCGCCCGGCCCCGCCGGTGGGCGTCAACTGGCCTCGGTGCAGTCTGCTCCGCTGATGGAACGCCTCACCCAGATGATGAACGCGTCCGACAACGTGATGGCCGAGACCATCGGCCGCGAAGTGGCCAAGGCCACCGGTCGGCCGCTCAGTTTCGCCGGTGCCGCCGACTCGACCATCCAGACCCTGTCGGGCGCCAAGATCGACATGACCGGAGCGCAGTTGGTGGATTCCAGCGGCCTGTCGGTCGCCGACCTGCTCACCGCCAAGACCCTGGACGAGGTGGTCACCGCTGCGGCTGGGCCGAATCAGCCGGCCCTGCGGCCGATGGTCGACCTTTTCCCGGTCGCCGGTGGCAGCGGCACCCTGTCCAACCGATTCGTCGACCCCGACCCGAAGAAGTCCCCGGCGGGGTGGCTGAGGGCCAAGACCGGGTCGCTGACCAAGACCAACACCCTCGTCGGCATGGTCACCGACACCAGTGGCCGGGTCCTGACCTTCGCGTTCCTCTCCAACAACGCAGGCAACGAAGGCAGGACAGCCATCGACAAACTGGCCGCGACGCTGCGCACCTGCGGCTGCGGCTAGCCGTGGCGGGTTCCTCGCAACTGAGCGTCGGCCGCGCCGTCGATTGGGGGTTCGCGGGGACGGTCGGAGCCAGGCTGGCCAGACCCGGTCCGCCGGCCACCGATTACACCCGCGAACAGGTCATCGACGCCCTCTCGGAGTGCGCGCGTGCCGCCGAGGGACCGGTCCGCGACGTCACCGGCCTATCCAGCGACTCCCCGGTACCCGACGCGCACATCGTCGACCGGGAGCAGTGGATCCGGGCCGCCTCAGCCTCGATGCGGGTGATGACCGGCGGGGTGGACGCTGCCGGCCCAACGATTGCCGGCCCGAGGATGGCCAACGTGATCACGGGCCGGATCGCCGGTGCGCAGACCGGAGCCGTGCTGGCGTTCGTCTCCTCGGGCATCCTCGGCCAATACGACCCGTTCGGGGACGGCCCGGACGGTGAGGGACGCCTGCTGCTGGTCTACCCCAAC
>CAIOYU010000321.1 GCA_903862565.1 uncultured Actinomycetes bacterium
AACGACCCGTCCTACACCCCGGAACAGTCCGCGGTTCTGGATGCCGCCCTCACCGCCGCCGGTGTGGAACACACCATCGAGTGGTACTCGGCCGCGCACGGATTCGCCGTGCCCGACAACGCCCCCTACGACGAAGCGGCCGCCGAACGACATTGGGCCGCAACGCAGTTCTACCTCGGCCGGCACCTACCCCGCTGAGTGGCGGTTGCGCGGTCGGCGCGCCACCCGGATCACACCGCGGGCGGCATAGAGCCCGACGAGCGCAGCCAGAGCCACCAGGAAGATGAACGTGATCAGCCAATTGGTCCGGCTGTGCGGGACGTTCCACCACACCAAGGCGAACATCGCCGCGCAGATGAACACCACGACGTCGCGCCAGTCACCCTTGTAGGTCGACGCGGCCTCCCGCAACTGGCGGTTTCGGTCCGTGACGGCGATCAGTTCGTACAGTCGGCTGTCGATGTTGTTGCGCATCGCGGTACGCAAGGCGACCTCCTCGGCCGGAACCTTGTCGAGGAGTTCCATGTCGGCCTTGATCAGGGCACGGAAGTCGGGCCCCTTGATCGTTCCCGCCAGGACACCGAACAGGGCCCCGCCGGCGATCGGCGCCGCCCCCAACGCAACATCAGCGAATACGGACATTCCAGCAATCTATTTGATGCGTCGGGACCGGTAGCGATTCGGCCCGGCTCTCCAGCGATTCCGGATCCCTTTCCACACCTCCACCGACGTCGGTTAGTACACGTATACGGGGAAGAACGAATAATCAACGCAGCCGTTGAGGGTCTGGCATCCGGGGAAGAAGGGTGGCGGCACCGGCCAGGGCGGTGGTGGCGGCGCCGGTTTCGGAGCGGGTGGCGGCGGCGCGTCCGGTGGCAGTTCCGGGGGCAGGCCGGGGAACGGGCGCACCGGCGGCGGGATTTGGGCGCAGTCCGGGTTGCACATCCACCAGGTGTCGTCGGACCGCTGGAAACACACCGAGTACCCGTACCAGGGTTCACACTGCCTGGTGTCGTCGGCGTTGGCGGACACCGGCAGTGAAAACGGCGCGGCGACGCCAACCGCGACCATGGCCGCGACAGTTGCGACTTTCGGAATTCTCAACGCACTCTCACCACGCACTCTCACCGCATTTCAGTCTGACGACAGATTCGCCGCGACCGTCGCGCCGAGATTCCAGCACGCCTCCAGGTCGGCCTTGGTCGGCTTGCCCGATACCACGACGTTGTCGGCGACCCGGTGTCGCGCATCCTGTCCCGCGCCACCGCCTGACCCGCCTAGACGCAACGCTGCGGCCCGTTCGCCGGGCGGCGGTGACCGGGCGGTGAGGAGGTCGGTGGTGGTCAGGTAGCGGATGGCGTCGGCGGCCCTGGCTACTTGACCTTGTGCAGGGTGAACCGGTGGCTGTAGGTGCCGTCGGCGTTGCGCACGGTCTCGACCTCGCCGGTAGCGGCGACGTAGGCCCCGGTGCCGCCGAGCACCGCCCGTAACTGCGGGGCGTCGGCCGACATCTCCGATTCGGCGGGCCGGTAGACCGCACTGCCGCCGACGACGATGGTGTCGACGTCGTTGAAGCGGAACACCAGGGTGCCGAAGCGCTCTTCAAGCGCGTCGCGTCCGGTGGCGTCCGGCGCGGGGATGTCCACCGTCGTCAGCAAGCCGGAGAGGTCACCGACCACCTCGCCGTCGCGGGAGATCGGGGCGTCGAAGGCCAGTAGGTCGCCGTGGGCTTTGCCGGTCGCACCGGCGGGCCGGTCGGCGAACTTGACGTCGGTCAGCTGGGGTTTCCCCTGCACGAGGGTGAACTCCTCGGTGGGCGTGGCCGCCGAACAGCCGACGAGGGCGGCGCAGGCGACGCCGACGAGGCCGATGAACCGGATCATCGGCTGATTGCGGTTGGCCGCTGCTGAAAGATCAACGCGTGCAGATGACATGTACGCCCCTGAGTGAGGTTTTATGAGTTCCCGATCAGCAATCCGTGGAGACACGGTACCCACGCCGTCTCATGATGTAAGAGGACGTCGTGACCGGCGTCGTCAGCACCCTGTCCTGCCACGCTGAGCCGGTGACCGCACCCGATCCGATCCGCACCCTTGCCGCCGTCCGGGCCGTCGCCGCCCGCCGGGCGGAGACCCGGCCCGCCAGCCCGGCCGAACTAGCGGCACGGCTCATCCCCGGTTACGTCGTGACACCGACTCTCAAGTTGATCAGCGACGTTCTCGCCGACGCCATCACCGGCCCTGAGCGCCGGGTCATCATCAGCACGCCGCCGCGCACCGGGAAGTCGGTACTCGTTAGCCAGGTCGGTCCCGTCTTCGCGTTGATGCACGTCTCCATGATCCGCGCCGGTGCCGCCCCGGGGTCCTTCTCGGTGAGCCGTCCCGCGTAGCGCGGTCGCTGCTACCGCCGCCGATCCGGCGGTTCGTCGGTGCCGTGCTACTCAGCGAAGCACAGTATTTCGGGCGGTGCTCACACGGTCCACACGGCCACGCCGGGTTGATTGCTCTCCGGGCCTACGAGGCGGTGTCTCGGGGCGACCGTATGGCCGACCCCAGCACCTCTCTGATCTGGGAAGCCTGCTCGGCCGTCAGCGGCGGCGCAGCGTCCACCAGCTCGCGGATGCTATCCCAGTACGGACCAACCTTCTCGGACATGTTCAGACCCTCTCCATCAGTTGCGCGGCGACGGTCGCTCCGAGGTTCCAGCACGCCTCAAGGTCGGCCTTGGTGGGCTTGCCCGAGACCACGACGTACTCCGCCGCCCGGACCCAGCCCAGCCCAGCAGTGATCCCGGTGACCGCCCGCTCCGCGCCCTCGGTGCCTTCGTTGCCGTGCAGCCATAAACCGAACGGTCTCCCCCGGCTGCTGTCCAGCAGTGGGTAGTAGGACACGTCTAGCGCGTGCTTGAGGCCGCCGCTGATGTAGCCCAGGTTGACCGGCGACCCCAGCAGGTAGCCGTCGGCCTCCAACATCTCCACCGGCGACACCGTCAGCGCCGGGCGGCGCACGACCTCGACCCCGACGATGTCGGGATCGGTAGCCCCGGCCACCACCGCCTCCAGCATCTCCTGGCAGTGTGGCGACGGGGTGTGGTGGACGATCAGCAGGCGCGACACGGGCAGCCCCTCTCCATCACCTATTACCGACGACAACCTCGATGAATGACGTTATGCGCCAACGCTGAAGTTGGTGCGTCATGAGCGGAGGCAGTTCGATCCAGTCCAGCCTTCTGGAACGTAGTCTCGGACGATCAGAATCGCCGATGTTGTTCCAAAGACGAAGATGTCGAGGTGCTCTGACTGGTCGGCCCAGCTCCAACGCCAACCTTTGTCAGCCCACTGGCTACCGATTGGTGGGGCGGTGCCTCCGACGTAGCACGGCGGCATGCCTTTCCACGATGTTGCTCCGCGAGCGTCGTACTTCCGCCCGTCTGCGAACTGGTTTTGCAAGAAGCTGACTAGGGACTCGATTGGGACGTTGTACGTCCACTCCTCTCCAAGGGAGGTTGCGTTCTGTTGCGTCCCTTCGGATAGGTCGATATCCGCGAGTTCTGAGTGTGGGCCTGGTATCAGCGCCGGGGTTGTCGCGGTGGCCCGTGGCGGCGGGGCTTCGGGCGTAACCACCTCAGTGGCCGACTGGGTGACGGTGACTGTGGCAGGCGCTGCGGTGACCGTCACCGTCGGCGGCGCTGCGGTCGGCTTTGCCCCGCATCCGACGACGGCTGTCACTGCGACGATTGCGCAAGTGATGGCAACGGGTCTCACGGGGCATGGTAGCCCGTTGAATCGGACTCAATGCCGCGATTGGGGTCGGGCCGACGCCGACGATCAGCCCCGCTGAACCTGTTGTGAACTGCGGCGATCCGCCGTATCACCTATTTCCGACATTAAAGTGCTTGAGGCCACCGCTGATGCCTCCAGCATCTCCTGGGAGTGTGGCGACGGGGTGTGGTGGACGATCAGCAAAGTGGGCACTAGCTGGCCCGGTCGGTACTAAGCGGGTTACCGCCCAAAACATGCTTGAGGGCACCGCTGAGATACCCGAGGTTGGCCGTTGTGCCGAGCAGGTAGCCGTCGGCCTCCAGCATCTCGAACGGCGACACAGTCAGAGCCGGGCGGCGGATCACCTCGACGCCGACCAGCTCGGGATCGGTCGCCCCGGCGACGACCGCGTCAAGCATCTCGGCGCAGTGCGGCGAGGGCGTGTGGTGGACGATCAGCAGGCGCAACACGGGCCTCCCCCTTCAACCTCACCTATGAGCGACGGGCGAGTTGGGAGGGCAGGAGCACGGGAAATTCCAGGGTGCGCCCGACGTAGGGGCGTGAGGAGGAGTCGAAGTACGTCATCGCTTTGCACATGGGCGCAAACCAAGGTGCCGGTGGTATCGCGGTCAACCACTGCTGGGCCTGAGCTGATTTCTCTGATGGGCCCACACTTCATGGCTTCCCCTCATCCGCCTGCAACGCCTCGGCCGTCCGCATCGCCTCGCGAGCCCGGATGCGGTCGCCGGCGTAGTCATAGGCCCGGGCCAGTCGGTACCAGCGCCGCCAGTCATCGGAATCGGCCTCGAGTTCGTCACGCACCCGGGCGAAGAGGGCGTCGGCGGCATCACGCTCGATGCGTCCCGACGGCAGCCGCGGCAGGTCGCTCACGTCCAGGTCGGCACCTTCCTCAGCGGCCAGCCGGGCCAACCGCTGGTAGGACAGGCCGGCCCGCAGCGTGGCCGTCATGGCCCACGCCCCCACCAGCGGCAGGATCAGGACA
This sequence comes from uncultured Actinomycetes bacterium, assembly GCA_903862565.1. GTDB lineage: Bacteria > Actinomycetota > Actinomycetes > Mycobacteriales > Mycobacteriaceae > Mycobacterium. Next base: position 4,764 of record CAIOYU010000321.1, read on the forward strand.
CCGATCCCGAGGGCGATGGAACTGAGGGTCCCGGTCTGGAACAACGCGAGGGCGGTGCGCGCCAGCAGAACGAAGTACACCAGCAACGCCAGG
>CAIOYU010000322.1 GCA_903862565.1 uncultured Actinomycetes bacterium
ATGGCCGCCTTGGCCGCGTTCGCCGACGTCACGTCGAACCCGACCGAAAGTACCAGCGCCATCAGCAGATACGTCATGCCGTCCAGCACGATGAATCCGGCCCAGATGCTGATCGCGAAGATCAGTAGCAGCTGAACCGGGCCGACACGGGGTTTGGACGCCGCCGAGTCCACCAGCCACCGCGAGGGCTTGATGGCCAGCAGCGCCATCGCCACCAGCAGTGCGCCCATGATCGCCAGGTGCATGCTCTTCGGTGAAACGACTTCCGAGATGGCCGCGCCGATGACGGCGCCGACGGCGGCGACGACCATGAGCGGCCTGACGATCGGCCACTGAATGCGGCCGGCTCGCATGAAGGACACCATGGCGGCCACCGCCCCAGTGAGCACCGCGACCCGGTTGGTCCCGTTTGCCAATTCGGGGGCGAGCCCGAATGCCAGCAGGACCGGAAGCGACAGCGCCGAACCCGCCGACGCCAGGGTGTTGGCGAATGCAAGTCCGGCACCCGTCAGCAGCAGAGCGAGCGCCTCTGCGATCGGCGGCATCGAGAAAGTTTATGACGACGTGAGGCTCGCGAGAAGAGCACTTTCCGGGACGGCTGCCGCCCGCTCCTCAGGGTTCGAGGATGCCCATCGCACCGAGTACCGCGGCAACATGGGCAACCTCATGCGTGCGATAGATGCTGGTGCCGCCCAGTGATGCGAGAACGGCGAAAAACCCCTCAGCGGTGCGGAATTGATCCTCGAAAAGGTCAAAGGAATGGGGTAGGGCATTGCAGATGGGTAAGCCCAGGGCGCGTAGGCGGAAACCGTTGAGCAGGACATGGGTCTGGTGCTGCACGCGCTGAGCCGGCTTGACGAGATTGCCGTAATAGAAGCCCATGCCCGGATCGATGGCGATGCGGTCGACGCCCGCCGCGTTGGCAAGCGCCACGCGCTCGGCGAAGTGATCGCGGATACCGGGGAAGGGGTCAGCGTTGAGCGTGACGTCGGTGATCTCGCGGACGTTGGCGCCTTTGACGTAGCAGAGGATCACCGTCGCCTCGAATTCAGCAGCGAGGGTGAACATTTCGGCCTGATGCTCGCTACCGGTCATGTTGAGGACCTTGGCGCCGGCTTCCAGGCAGGCCCGCACGACCCGGGGCTCGTAGGTCTCTGCCGAGACGTCGATTCCCTCGGCGGTCAGGGCTTCGATGACGGGCACCAGGGCGGCGATCTGATCGTCGGCGCCCACCCGCGCGGCCTTGGCCGTGCTCGACTCGGCGCCGATGTCGACGAAGTGAGCGCCCTGCGCGGCCATGACTCTGGCCTTGCGGACGGCGGAGGCATGACTGACCGCAACACTTTCCCGGTAGGTGGAATCACGGGAGAGGTTGAGCGTCCCCATGATCACCGGTGTGGCATCGGTGTCGTAGGTCCGTGAGCCGATGCGCAGCGGAGCCACCGGCTGGTTCAGTTCATCGGCGTGTCCGGCGGCGAGGGCAGACAGACTGAGCACTCACCGAGCCTAGGCGAGACGGACCCGGTCAGCTCACGTGCGTCGTCAGGGCCTCAGGTACTTCGTGAAGACGAAGCCCTCGTCGGTGATCGCGTGAGCGAGGCGGAGCCTCTTGATCCCGCCGAGTGGGCCGTCGACGATCCCGTGGCCCGCACCGGTCAGAAGAGGCGCGACGGTGATGTCGTACTCGTCGATGAGATCGTCCGCGACGAGGTGGGTCAGCAACTGCGCACCGCCCTCGCAGACGATGCGGGAGAGTCCCCGCGAATGCAGTGCGCCGATGATGCCGCTTGCTTCCAGGCCCTCAACCTGCTGCACGTCGGCGTGCGCCTGGGCTGTTTCAAGGGCGTCGCTGGACGGGTCATGAACGTCGGTCAGCACGATCGGCTGCTGGGCGGACTCTGCGAAAAGGGGCTCCTCCCAGGGCAGGTCCAGGCTGCCGCTGACGATCACCACGACGGGGGCCGGTCGCAGGCCTGCTGCAGCGCGCGCATCCTGGTGCTCCGGTCGGGCGCGCATCGGCTTGTAGCGCTCAGCGCGAATGGTTCCCGCGCCGACCAGGACCGCATCCGCGAGTCTGCGTACCTCGCTGAAGATCAGACGATCGGTCACCGAGGAGATCGAACCGCTGACACCGTCCGGGCCGGCGATGGCACCGTTAAGGGTCGTCAGCATCATCGCGCGTGTCCAGGCGCCGGCGGGCCACGCGTAGGCCTCGGCGACATCAACGGGAGTGTGCAGTGCGCCGCTCAGCAGTTCCATGACGGCCCTTCTCTGTCAGCGGCCGATGCGCCACCGAGTAGTTGCGGATTGCGGCTCGCGAAAAACAAGTAGTCGGTACTCGATCTTCTGCGTTTGGACAGCCTCATGATTGCGCCCACATGTCTTCGTCAGTAACGCATGCAGGTAATCAGCTTAGTTTGGGCGGGCCGCAGCTGTGTGTTCGTCCCGACCAAGTTTGGCCGTGAAGAGCACTCGACCGTGGAGGAAACCCGATCATGACGCCGCGGCGATCTCGGCACCGGTCGCCACCTCCCGTCGGGCGCCCACCTCCGTTGTCGTCGCCCCGGCGCGACAGGCTCCGGCCCGGGTCGCTGCCGCCACGGCCGGAGTGGAGGCCGCTCCCGCTGACGCGACGGCCACGGATGCGACGGCTCCAGATGATACGACCATTGATACCGTTGTCTCACAACCGTATTCATCAGCGGCCGACAGCCAGGTGAAGCTGGGTGACGAGGTGGTCACCATCCATCCGTACGACCCGCCGGTCGCGGTCCTCTACGACGAACCGACGCTGATCGCAGACCCTGTGCCGGACGTCCTGACCACGGCGGTGGAGTTATTGGATCC
>CAIOYU010000323.1 GCA_903862565.1 uncultured Actinomycetes bacterium
GAAGCCCTTGCCGACTTCCATCGGCTTGTAGGTCAGCAGGTTGTCGGTGTTGTTCTTGGCCGCGTCGTACAACATCGGAATCGGAATGGTGAAGAACGGTGTCAACACCTTGAACGAGAGGGCGTTCTTGCCCGACGCGGTCGGAATGGCCGTGTAGACGGTCCCGAGCTGTGGGCCGCCCACCACCGAGATCACCGAGCCGACCGACGGGGTCTCGCCGGCTTTGGCGCCCGGCGTGCCGGACAGCACCTCGGTGACGACGATCTCCTTGAACGCGGACGGGCCGAGTGAATTGTCGTATCCGACAAGCGCTTTGAACGAACCGACGGTTTGACCGGAAGTCGGGTCGACGAGCTTGAAATTCTGCTCGCCCTGGACCATGCCCGGCCAGCTCGGCCAGGCCGAGTACATCCCGTAGAGCGAGGTGACGTTGACGGTGGAATCGGCAACGACGTTGTAGCCGTTCAACACCAGCGTCGGGGCGACGGTGGGTGCACTGGTCTGCTCAGCGGTGGCCGCGGCGCCGGGAAGCTGCCGGCGAGCCGCCGCGAACAGTGCCCACAGAGCAGGTGTTTCCGCCTGTGGCCCGAGCGGGGACTTGCCCGAGAACAGATTCGTGAGCTGACCGACGACGTTGCCGACGGCGGCCGACACGTGGTTGACGGCGTTGGCGATCACGGTCGCCAGGCCGTGGGGCGGGGTCAACGGGTTCGACGTGACCAGACTGGCGGCGGGCACCGCGGCCAGGGCCGGAGCGGACGCGAGAGCCGGCACCGACGGTGCGGCAGCGACCACCTCGACACTTGCGGTCGGAAGCGTCGGAACTGCCGGCCCGCGAACCAGGCTCGCCGCCGGGTCCGCCACCGCTGGGCTGGAGACGCTCGTCGACTGACGCGGAACTGCACCGGCTGGCCTCACCGACGAACGGCTCCTGGCCTGTGGCAGGACATCCAGGGCCGGCGTGCCGGCGAGGACATCCAGGGCCGGCGCGCCGGCGCCGCTGTCGACCGTCCGCGCCGACAGCGGGGGCGGGGTGGGAGCCGACTGCGATCCCGGAGTGATACCCGAGCGACGGACGCGGCCACGCGGCGCGCCGCTGGGTGCGTCGGACGTGTCGGGAGATGCGGCTGCTGCCCGCGGTCCGGAATCCGTCGCGGCGCTGTCGCCGGAAGCATCGGGGTCGGCCCAAGCCACGCCGGGCACCGTGAGCACCGCTGCGCCGATCCCGAGGGCCGCGGCCAGTCCACCAATGCGTCCGATGACACTCGAGGGGCTCATTTAGTTCCTACTTTCTTCAGATGCTGCCAGCGGGACCTTATCGGTCAACTGGTAGGCGTCATAAACGAACCCCAGGTCCCGGCGGATGCGTTCGGGGTCGAGGTTGAATTTTTCGGGGGAATGCTGGTGGCGGCTTTTGTCGGTGCGTTGCTTTTCGTGTTGGGCGTGGATTTCGTCGACCGCGCTCACCGGCTGGCCTCCGCACCGGCACCGGCCCCCGCTGTCGTGGTGGCCGGGGTGCCGTCTTCCCAGATCGCGGTGGCCGCGACGATGGTGAACCCCGCCGCCGCGCTGCCCAGCA
>CAIOYU010000324.1 GCA_903862565.1 uncultured Actinomycetes bacterium
CGGGAGGGTGCCGTCCTGGTAGGCCTGGCCCGGCATGGTGGCTCCTCGTTTTGACCTGCGCGGATCGTCGCCGGTAGGGTATCGGCTCAGCGAGCGGTACGTCGCGGCCTTTGTCGGTCGCGGTGTAAACCGGGTCCCGGGTCAGTGTTGGTCGCCGGGAATCCATCCCCACCGTTGACGCCCACGACCGGCACCCGGCCCGCCCGGGATCAACCCCGACACAGGAAAGGTAGACGCTGTGCCTACATACACGCCGAAGGCCGGTGACACCACGCGTTCGTGGTACGTCATCGACGCCACCGACGTGGTGCTCGGCCGGCTCGCCGTTGTTGCAGCAAATCTGTTGCGCGGCAAGCACAAGCCGACATTCACACCCAACGTCGACGGTGGCGATTTCGTCATCGTCATCAACGCCGACAAAGTCGCCATCGGAGCCGGAAAGCTCGCCAACAAGATGGCCTACAGCCACTCGGGGTATCCGGGCGGTCTGCGCTCCCGCACCATCGGTGAGCTCATGCAGAAGCGTCCCGATCAGGTCGTCGAGAAGGCGATCGTCGGCATGCTGCCGCACAACAAACTCAGCCGGCAGATCCAGAAGAAGCTGAAGGTGTACGCGGGGCCCGATCATCCGCATACCGCCCAGCAGCCGATTCCGTTCGAGATCAAGCAGGTGTCCCAGTGAGCGAAGAGACGTTGACCGAGATCGAGGCCACCGACGTGGCGGCCGATGATGTGGTGACCGAGGTCGTGGTCGAGGCCGCTCCACGGGAGCCGGTGTACATCGATCGCCCCATTCAGACCGTGGGTCGCCGCAAGGAGGCCGTTGTCCGGGTGCGTCTGGTGCCCGGAACCGGCAAGTTCACCCTCGACGGCCGGAGCCTGGAGGAATACTTCCCCAACAAGGTGCACCAGCAGCTGATCAAGGCTCCGCTGGTGACGGTCGACCGGGTGGACAGCTTCGACATCCACGCCCACCTCGACGGTGGCGGCCCGTCCGGCCAGGCCGGCGCGCTGCGCCTGGCAATCGCCCGGGCGCTCATCCTGGTGCAGCCTGAGGACCGGCCGGCTCTGAAGAAGGCCGGCTTCCTGACCCGCGACCCGCGTGCCATCGAACGTAAGAAGTACGGCCTGAAGAAGGCCCGCAAGGCGCCGCAGTACAGCAAGCGCTGACGCATGGGTCGACTGTTCGGGACTGACGGCGTCCGTGGCGTCGCCAACCGCGAACTGACCGCCGAGCTGGCCATGGCGCTCTGCGGGGCGGCTGCCCGCCGCCTCGCAGCGCCGGCCGGATCGGGGCAACGTTTTGCGATCATCGGTCGTGATCCGCGAGCTAGCGGCGAGATGCTGGAAGCCGCGGTGATCGCCGGGGTGACCAGCGAAGGGGTGGACGCACTGTTGGTCGGCGTGCTGCCGACCCCGGCGGTGGCCTATCTGACCGCCGCCTACGACGCCGAGTTCGGCGTGATGATCTCCGCGTCGCACAATCCGATGCCCGACAACGGCATCAAGATCTTCGGGCCGGGCGGCCATAAACTCGACGACGACACCGAGGACCGCATCGAGGAACTCGTCGCCGCGGGCCCTGGGCATCGTCCGGTCGGCGGCGACATCGGCCGGGTGATACACGCTCCTGACGCGCTGGATCGGTATCTGCAGCACATCGCTGGTGCTGCTCACGCGCCGCTGACCGGTCTGACCGTCGTCGTCGACTGCGCCAACGGGGCGGCGTCGGCAGCGGCCCCGCGCGCGTACGCGACCGCCGGCGCCACCGTGATCGCGATGAACGCCGAACCCGATGGCCTCAACATCAACGACGGGTGCGGCTCGACACACCTGGACCCGCTGCGCGCGGCCGTGCTCGCCCACGGAGCCGACCTCGGGCTGGCCCACGACGGCGACGCCGACCGGTGCCTGGCGGTGGACGCCACCGGGTCGGTGGTCGACGGCGACGCGATCATGACCGTTCTCGCGCTGGCCATGCAGGAGTCCGGGGAATTGGCGTCGGACACGCTGGTCACCACGGTCATGAGCAACCTTGGACTGCACCTGGCCATGCGGGACGCCGGGATCGAAGTGCGGACCACCGGTGTCGGCGACCGTTACGTGCTCGAGGAACTGCGCGCCGGTGACTATGCGCTGGGCGGTGAGCAGTCCGGCCATATCGTCATGCCCGCCTTCGGGACCACCGGGGACGGCATCCTGACCGGGCTGCGGCTCATGTCGAGGATGGCGCAGACACGGTCGTCGCTGGCCGAGTTGGCTGCTCCGATGCAATCGGTTCCGCAGGTGCTGATCAACGTCGAAGTTACCGACAAAGCCACCGTGGCCGAGGCGCCGGCGGTGCAGTCCGCGGTGGCCGAGGCTGAAGCCGAACTCGGCAATACCGGCCGAATCCTGTTGCGTCCCTCGGGAACCGAGCAGATCGTGCGCGTCATGGTTGAGGCGCCCGACCAGGACACCGCGCATCAGGTTGCCCACCGCGTTGCGAGGTCGGTCAGCGCCCAGGACTAGGCGCCCGGCCCGTTCGGGCTACGACCGTCGCCCTCTGGCAGTCGAATCCGGTGGGGAACCGTATGGGTGCCTGGCGCGTCGAAACAGGTATGGGAACAACATCTGTCGATCCGGCGGTCCTGCGTGCGGCTGCGCACCGCATCGAGGCTGCGGCCGACATCGTCCAGGAAGCGGTCAGCGTCCGCCTGACGTTCGACGGCTCAGTCGCCGGCCGTTCACACGCGTCCTCCGGCACCGCCGTGCGGACCGCTGTGGAACAGGTGGTCGCCGATCTGCGGCAGTGGGCCGCCACCGCACGCGAGGCGGCCGGCGCGCTTCGGGCGGGTGCCGACGGCCATGTCGTGGCGGATGCGGATGCGGCAGCAGCTCTACGGTGAGCATCGATGTCGCGGCCAAACTGGCGCAGGGAGCCGCAGCCGTCGGAGCGATCGAAAAGTATGTGGCGGCCTCCCACGCGGTCGGGTGCCCGGCCGCGGGACTGTCGGTTGCCGGCGTCCGGGAGTTGTACGCCTCCGAAGCGGGCCTGAGACTCGACGCCCTCGATGCCGACAGCGAGGCCCTTGCCGGGTTGGCCGATGCCGCGGAGGAGGGCATGCGCCTTGAGGCCGAGGCCCACGAATCCGTGCGCCAGGCGTGGCAGGGTGCATCGGGAACCGTCGCCGCGGAGTTCATCGAACGGCACTTGGCGACCGGGTCTGCCGTGGTGGAGTCGCTCCGGGACGCCTCGACGGCACTGCGATCGCTGCGGGACGAACTCGCCGGATTGGTCGAGCAAAAAGTAGGCGCTGCAGTACATTTCGACGACCGGTGGGCCGCCGAGCATCCGGTGTGGCTCGCTGAGGCGGAGGCGGTGTTGCAGGGCCTCGCCGACGACATCGCGGTCGAAGTGGTGTCGCGCCAGATCAGTCCCTACATCGACGGTGACGTCCAATCCGCCTGGATACCGGCGATGCGCGATGCCACCGATTCGGTATCGACGGCGTACGACGGCGCAGTCGCCCGGCTGAGCGACCGCCCGGCGGCGCACGTCGACGATGCGCACTTCGGTGATGCCGGAACCGGTGCCCCGTCGGCAGCTCCACTCCCGGCAGCTGCGCCACCGCAGTCGGGCGCAGCGGCCCAAGCCGCGTGGCCGCAGTGGGCATCGGGGCTTTCCTCGGCCATGTCACCAGGGATGTCGGGCCTCTCGGGTCTGGGCGGAGGTGGCCTGGGCCTTCCCGGTCTGGGAGGGGGCGATCTGGGCGGTGCGGCAGGCCTGACTGGTGGACTGCCCGCACTGATCGGCAGGATCGCTGACGCTCTCGGCTCCTACTCCGGCCCGCCAGACCTCAGCGCCACCGATGAACTAGGGCCGCGCCACCGCGGTGTTCACGGCGATGGCAAAAAATCCGAAGGCCAGGAAGACCAGAAGGACGCCCCAGGCCCGGACTCCGGGGAGCAGTCAGATTCCCCAGGCGAGGCGGTCCCGAGCCAAGGGGAGGGCCCCGTCGCGGAGGCGTCCGCGCCAGCGGTGCAGTCCGAGGAAAGGCCTTTCGGAGGGGCCCCCGTGGCCCAGCCTGCACCGCAGGTACCCCCACCGCCGACCGTGTCGGCCCCGCCGCCGGCTCAGGTCGCCCCGTCACCCGGGCCGGTTCAATCCCGCCCGGTTGAGCCCGTGATGACGGGCCCGCCGACATTGCCGCCTCCGCTCGCCGCGGAGGTCGGGGCGAAGCCCGCCGCGGCCGCGGTCAAGCCCGCCGGCAAGCCCGAAACGCCCTGCTCGATCGCCGCCGACGAACTGCCGCAGATCGGTCAGTGACGTGCACTCAGGGCAACAGTTCCTGCAGTTGTTCGACGAAGCCGACATACTCGGCTCCGTTGGTGGCGACCGGGGTCGCCAGCAGAGTCGTCACACCCGCCTCCGCGAAGGCCGCGATGCGCTCCTTGACGTATCCGGCCGGGCCGATCAACGACACGTCACGCACCAGGTCGTCGGGCACCGCTGCGATGGCCTCCGTTTTGCGGCCGGACAGGTACAGCTCTTGAATGCGGTCGGCGACCGCGCCGTATCCGTACAGTGTCGCCACATTGTGGTAGAAGTTTCGGCCCTTGGCCCCCATGCCGCCGATGTACAGCGCGAGTTGGGGTTTGGTCCAGTCGAGCCGTTCGGCCACATTGTCGCCGATGGCCAGCGAGACGCCCACCATGACGTCGAGTTCGCCGAGTTGACTGTCGCGCTTTGCTTTTCCAGCCCGCAGTGCGTCGCCCCAGACCTCGTCGGCCCGCTCGGGGAGGAAGAAAATCGGCTGCCAGCCCTCGGCGATCTCCGCGGTGAGCTCGACGTTCTTGGGTCCCAGTGCGGCGATGCTGATCGGAATGCGTTCGCGCACAGGAGTATTGATCAGCTTCAGCGACTTGCCCAGCCCGGTTCCGCGGTTGGCGGGAAGCGGGATCTGGTAGTTCCGGCCCTGATGGTCGACGCGTTCGCGGCGCCACACCTGTCGACAGATCTCGACGACCTCCCGGGTCCGGCCCAACGGCGCATCGAACGGCACCCCGTGGAAACCCTCCACCACCTGAGGTCCGGAGGAGCCGATGCCCAGAAGGAACCGGCCGTCGGAAACGTAGTCCAGTCCGGCGGCGGTCATGGCCAGAAGCGTGGGCGTCCGCGTGTAGATCGGCACGACCCCCGAGCCGAGTTCGATCGTCGAAGTCTTGGCCGCCAGGTATCCCAACTGGCTGACGGCGTCGAACGAGTACGCCTCGGGAACGAGGACGATGTTCACCCCCGCCTGTTCCAGCGTCGCCACCTGGTCGACGGTTTCTTTGAATCCGCCCGCATAGGACAGGAAGACGCCGGTTCGCATCACCCTGTTATACGCCAACCGGTTGGTTGATCCGACCGGCGGCTGACCGTGCGGCTACCGGAACAGCGCGACGATGCGTTCCTCATCGGTCACCGCCGGGGCGTCGGGGTTGGGCTGTCGGGTGCCGGGCAGCTTGGCATCGATATCGGCGAACTCGCGGTAGGCCTTGTCCCCGGCGAGATGGAACAGCAGAAACCCGGTCAGCAGGGCCCGCACCGTCTTCTGGGTGTGGCTGCTCGAGCCCGACAAACCCACCAGGCTCAGCAGACGCCGTTTCTCCGCGACGGCACCGGTCTCCGCCTTGTCCACGACGCGAAGTTGCGCCCCTTCCCAGTTCTTCGCCACCTCAAGGGCATCGGTACGCAGCGACTTGGCATCGTCGGGGGTCGCCAGGACCAGGCCGGGCATC
>CAIOYU010000325.1 GCA_903862565.1 uncultured Actinomycetes bacterium
CCGAATGCGGAGTCGACACCTGCACCGGGATTACCAGCCGAGCAGATGGTGTTCATGGTGATGTCCTCGGGAGGTATGGCGCCGGCGGTGTATCAGGCCATGGCGTCCCCGTCGCTGGCGATCTACGGCGACGGCCGGGTGCTGACGGCCGTGGAATCCCCGGCCCTGCAACTGATTCCCACCCGCTACGAGGTCGCACGAATCGACCCCGCTGCGGTGGCGTCGTTCGTGGCCGACGTCGAGGCCGACGGTCTGATCAACAGTGGCACCGACTTCGGCACGCCCCGGGTGACCGATCTGCCCTCGACGACGGTGATGGTTTATGGGCGGGGCGATGGGCAGCGGGTCAATCCGTACGCTTTCGACGAGCGGTTCGACGCTCGGCTGACGCCGGAGCAGCGCAGCGCGCGGGTCGCATTGCGCACGATCATCAGCCGGGCCGCCGCGTTGGCGGCTGGAACCCCGCGCGTGCCCTACTCCCCCGACCGAGTTGTCGTCTACGAGATCGAAGCACGTAGCGCCGATGAACCCGGCGCCGCGGACTGGCCGGGTCCGCCACCGGCGAGCTTTCTCGCGCCCAGCACCGGACGGCGCTCGATCGCCTGCGGCGAGTTGATGGCCGATCCGGCCGAGGTGGTTTACCAGGCAGCGCTGGAAAACCCGGGCGCACGCTGGATCGTCGACGGCGACACCCGGGCCCTGGCTGTCAACTCCCTGCCACTGCCGGGCGACTGTTCTTGATCACTCGTTCTTGATCACCTGGGCCGTGGTGGGGATTTGGCGACGAACTCCTGCTCGGGCCGACCCGTGCTGCCATAGCGCAACCCGATCTTGACCTCGTCGCTGGTTGCCAGCGCGGCCAGGTAGCGCTGCGCGGTCGCCCTCGACACTCCGATCTCGGCGGCGACTTCGGCAGCCGACATCGGCCCTGTGGCACCGTCAAGCGCTTGCAAAACTAGGTCTTTGGTCGGCGAGGGTGTAACGGCGGTCAACTGCTGTGCGGCGATGCGGGGACGCAGCGCATCCAATGCCGCGTCGACCTCCGCAGGCCCGAGATTGTCGGCGGCCAGAATCTTGCGATAGCGGGCATACCCGGCCATTCGGGCAGCCAGTTCGGTGGGGGCAAACGGTTTCACCAAATATCCCAGCGCGCCGGCTGCAACTGCGGCGCGAACCGTCTCAGCCTCCGTCGCGGCGCTCAACATGATTGAGTCGCAACGTAATTCACGAACGAGGTCGATCCCGGATCCGTCCGGCAGATAGACATCGACCAGTGCAAGATCGACCGGGCCGGACTTTCGGGCAGCGGCAAGAGTATTGGCGGTGCCGGCCACTGTGAAACCGGGTAGCGCATCGACGATTGCGGCATGCATGTCGGCGACCCGGAAATCGTCTTCGACGATCAATACGGTCAGTTCAGATTCGCTCACTGCTCGGCCTCCGCCATCACGCCCGGTAGTCGGGCGATAAACTCCGCTCCACACAGAGGTCCTCCGGGGTTCACGGGGCGGGACAATACGATGTCGCCGCCCAGCGCCCGGGCGATCTGCCGCGACAACGTCAGACCGATGCCGCGCCCACCGTCTAATCCACCCTGCGATCCCATTGGGTGTTTGGTCGTCGTTCCCTCGATGAATATCTGGTCGGCGAAATCCGATGCCACGCCGTCGCCGCTGTCCGCCACCGTGATGTGCAATGTCGAGTTGTCTTGGAGTAGTTCGACTTCTACCGTCTTCTCCGTGCAGCTACCGGTGCGGGTCGCCTCGATCGCGTTGTCGATCAAATTTCCGAGCACCGTCGTCACGTCGACCGGGAAGACGAGCCGACCCGGCACCCAGGTGCTCTCCCCGATCCGCAGCGTCACCCCAGCTTCTCGGACGCCCGCGGCCTTGGCGGCCAGCAACGCTTGGAGGTAGGTGTCGCGGATCGCGTCAATACCCGGCAGTGCCGAACCCAGCGGCCCCGACCCGAGTAGCTCCTCGAGGTACTCACCGGCCTCGTCGGGATGGCCGCTGTGCAGCAGTCCGTTGAGCAGATGCAACCGGTTGGCGAATTCGTGGCGTTGGGCCCGCAGCACCGTGCTCATCAACTGCACAGCATCCAATTGAC
>CAIOYU010000326.1 GCA_903862565.1 uncultured Actinomycetes bacterium
CACACAGCTTTGAAGTTGTGGACACAGCAGTGCAACGCTGCGGAGGGCCCAAACGTTTCCCGATGTGCCGGCGCTGCACTTCGCGGCCAGCGAAACACGGCGCCGGTCAGGACGTGGCGGCGTGGAAAGCCTCGATGACGTCGGCCGGAATGCGACCCCGGGTCGACACCTTGTGGCCGTTCCGACGCGCCCATTCCCGGATCGCGGCGCTCTGCTCACGGTCGATGGAACCCCGGCCACGCCCGGCGGGTGCGCCGGGGCGCCCACGACGGCGGCCGCCGACGCGTCGTCCGGCGTCGATCCAGTGCTTTAACTCTTCGCGCAGCTTTTTCGCATTCTTCGCGGAAAGGTCGATCTCGTAGCTCACGCCGTCGAGGGAGAATTCAACGGTTTCATCGGCAGGGCCTTCACCGTCGAAATCGTCAACGAGGGTGACGGTTACTTTTTTCGCCATGACTTTGCAGGTTCCTTCAGTACGCAGCGGGAATTTCCACTGCCACCAAATGTGCCATAACCGCCCGGGCAATTACAACAATTTCCGAATGACAGCTGATCAGTTGGCCTGTCGGCGAACAATCGGGAACAAAACCGTCTCACGAATTGACAACCCGGTAAGCGCCATCAACAAGCGGTCCACGCCCATTCCGGTACCCGTAGTGGGGGGCATTGCATATTCCATCGCCGCCAGGAAATCCTCATCGAGTGCCATTGCCTCGTCATCACCGGCCGCGGCGGCACGGGCCTGGGCCTCGAACCGTTCCCGCTGAATTATCGGGTCGACCAATTCGGAGTACCCGGTCGCCAACTCCACTCCCCTGACGTAGAGATCCCATTTTTCGGTCACACCCGGGATGCTCCGATGCTCGCGGGTCAGCGGTGTGGTCTCGACGGGAAAGTCCTTGACGAATGTCGGGGCCCACAATGAATCACCGACGGTGTGCTCCCAGAGTTCTTCGACAAGCTTGCCGTGACCGTATCCGCGGTCGGTGGGAATCTCGACGCCAAGCCGGCCGGCAATGGAAAAAAGATGATCCGCTGTTGTTTCCGGCGTTATCTCCTCGCCGAGAGCCGAGGACAGTGAGGGATACATCTCAATTGACGGCCATTCACCGTCAAGGTCATAGACAGTGCCGTCCGGCAATGACACCTGGCGGGTGCCGATTGCCTCGTCGGCAACTTCCTGAACGATCTCCCGCGTCATCTGAGCCGAATCGTCGTAAGTTCCCCACGCCTGATAAGTCTCGAGCATCGCGAATTCCGGCGAGTGCGTCGAATCGGCGCCCTCATTACGGAAATTCCGGTTCAACTCGAACACCCGCTCCAATCCGCCCACCACGCACCGTTTCAAAAACAATTCCGGTGCGATGCGCAGGTATAGATCGGTGTCCAGAGCATTGGAGTGCGTCACGAACGGCCGGGCCGCCGCTCCCCCCGCCAGGGTCTGCAGCATCGGGGTCTCGACTTCCAGAAATCCCCGGCGCTCCAGAGCGTTGCGGACAGCCCGGACGACAGCGATGCGCTGGCGGGCCACCGAACGGGCCTGCGGCCGAACGATCAGATCGACGTACCGTTGCCGGACCCGCGTCTCCTCGCTCATCTCCTTGTGGGCGACCGGCAGTGGCCGCAGCGCTTTGGCCGCCATCTGCCACGAGTCGGCGAGGACCGACAGTTCGCCGCGGCGGGAACTGATGACCTCGCCACGGACGAAGACGATGTCACCGAGGTCGACGTTGGCCTTCCAGGCGTCCAGTTCCGCCTCGCCCACCCCGGCCAGGCTGATCATCGCCTGCAGCTGCGTTCCGTCACCTTCCTGCAGCGTGGCGAAGCACAACTTGCCGGAGTTGCGGGCGAACACCACCCGGCCCGTGACACCGACGACGTCGCCGGTGGTTGTGTCGGCGGCCAGGTCTGGATAGGCGGCGCGGATCTCTGCCAGGGAGTGGGTTCGCGCCACGGCGACCGGATAGGGGTCCCGGCCTTCGGCCAGCAGGCGCTCGCGTTTTCCCTGCCGGATCCGGAACTGCTCAGGAAGGTCCTCAGGAAAGTCGCCGTCGCCGTCCGTATCCGCATCGCTCACGGCGTGCCAGCTTAGGTGACCGGCCCTGTGCGCAGTGGCTTGAGGCGGCCGCGTTGGCCTTCCTGGTTGCGCTCGAACACCATCCGGAGGCCGTCGAGGGTCAGGTGCTTGTCGAAGTGCTCGACGGTGTGCAGGTCGGGCAGCATCAGTGGAGCGGTGTACCCGGTGGCCACCACCGCGACGTCGCCGCCGGCGAAGCCGTCGACGTCCTCACGGATGCGCGAGACCAGACCGTCAACCAGGCCGGCGAACCCGAATACCGCGCCGGCCTGCATGCACTCCACGGTGTTCTTTCCCACCACCGAACGCGGCCTGGTCAGTTCGACCCGCCGCAGTCCCGCCGAACGGGCCGCCGCCGCGTCAGAGGACACCTGGACCCCGGGAGCGATCGCACCGCCGAGGAACTCCCCCTTCGCCGAGACCACGTCCACGCAGATCGACGATCCGAAGTCGACCACGATCGCAGGAGAGGCGAACTTGGCGTAGGCGGCCAGACAGTTCACGATGCGGTCGGCGCCGACTTCCTTGGGGTTGTCGACCAGAAGCGGGATGCCGGTCCGCACGCCCGGTTCGATGAGCACGTGCGGAATGGCCGGCCAATACTGGTCGAGCATGATCCGCACCTCGTGCAGAACCGACGGCACGGTGGACAACCCGGTAACGCCGGTGAGCCTTTCGGAGTCGTCCCCGATGAGCCCCTCGATGGTGAGGGCGAGTTCGTCGGCGGTCACCTCGGGCTCCGTGCGAATCCGCCAGTTCTGAACCACCTTGGCGTGGTCGCCGGCACCAGAGATCAGACCGACCGAGGTGTGGGTGTTCCGGACGTCGATGGCGAGCAGCACTGTCACCCCACCAGCACGAACAAGGTCCGGAACATCAGTTCCTCCAACCGATCTCATCGTGGTCGGCACCGCTGGGCACCACTTCGAATGCGCCACCGGGAATCTCGACTGCGATGTTGTCCAGCAACCGGGTTGCGCCCAGTCGCGCGGCGACGAGCAGCCGGGCGGGCCCGACAGTCGGCGCCGGTTCCAGTGCCGGCCCGCGCAATTCGAGATAGTCGATCTTGATGGCCGGCACCTCGTCGAGAACCGCTCGGGCCGCGTCCAGCACCGCCGCCGATCCACCTCCGGCGGCATACCGGCCGGCCAGCAGGGCGGACGACAGCGCGGTGGCTTGCTCACGCTCCTCGGGGCTGAGGTACCGATTACGCGAGGACATCGCCAGACCATCGGACTCGCGCACGGTGGGGACACCGGTTATCGGCACACCGATATCGAGGTCGTCGACCATCTGCCGGATCAGCACGAGTTGCTGGTAGTCCTTCTCCCCGAAGAACGCCCGGTCAGGCCGCACGATCTGCAGCAGCTTGCACACCACGGTCAGCATGCCGGCGAAATGTGTTGGGCGAACGGCACCTTCGAGTTCCGCACCCAGCGGACCCGGGTGGATGGTCGTCCGCGGACCATCGGGATACATCGTCGAGGCGGTCGGCGTGAAGGCCACCTCGACGCCCTCCCCGGCCAGCATCTCGAGATCGGCGTCGAGGGTGCGGGGGTAGGCGTCGAGATCTTCGTTGGCGCCGAACTGCAGTGGGTTGACGAAGATCGACACCACCACCACCGCTCCGGGCACCCGCTTCGCCGCACGAACCAGCGCGAGATGGCCGTCGTGCAAAGCACCCATCGTCGGCACCAGCATCACCCGTCGGCCGGTGTGCCGCAGCGCCTTGGTGACCTGCGACACCCCGTGCGGGGTGGGATAGGTGTTCAGTTGCCCACCGCTGAACTGAGGCCCCTTGGTGCTCATCGGCGGGATCCTGAGGACGGTCCTGAAGACTCCGACCAGTCGGCCAACACCGTGAAAACCTCCTCGGGGGCGTGGGCACGCTGCGCGGTTCGCAGCGAGTCGGCGCAATACGCCTGCGCCAGCAGCGGATCGACGTCGTCCAGTGCGGCCAGGTGCGCAGCCACTGCGGCCGCGTCCCCGCGGGCCACCGGACCGGTCAGTGCCGCCTGCCCGCGCCGCAGGGTGTTCTCCAATGCGGCTCGTGCCAGCGGGCCGATGACCCGTTCGGCCACACCGCCGGGCGCGTCGTCGACGCTGTCCTGCCCGAGTAGTTCGTGGCCGGACAACGCCGCACGCAATGCCTCGACAGCGTCGGCGATCACAGTGACGACGTGATTGCTGCCGTGGGCCAGTGCCGCGTGGTAGAGGGTGCGGGCGTTCTCGGGGACCCCGAACGGCTCACCGCCCATCTCCAGCACCAGCGACTGACCGATCGCGTAACCGGTCTCGTCGGCGGCGGTGATCCCGAAGCAGGTATCCGCCAACCGGGCGACGTCCTCGTCGGCACCGGTGAAGGTCATCGCCGGGTGGATGGCCAGCGGGATACAGCCCTGCACTGTCAGCGGGGCCAGTATCCCGACCCCGTTGGCTCCCGAGGTGTGGGCGACGATGGTTCCCCGACGCACGGATCCCGTCGCGGCCAGGCCGCTGACCAGTCCGGGCAGTTCGGCGTCGGGTACCGCCAGCAGCAGCAGTTCAGCGCTTCCGGCGACCTCTGGCACGGGCAGCACCAACGTATCGGGAAGTCGGCGCTCGGTGAGCCGGCGAGACCTGGAGGAAATGGCACTGCAGGCGACGACGACGTGGTCGGCACGTTCAAGGGCTACGCCCAGCGCAGTGCCGACGCGGCCGCCGGAGATGATCCCGACCTTCAGCCTCGCAGGGCGCAAGCCGTTGACGGTCCCCATCGTTGCTCCGCTGACTTCCTTCAAGACTGTCGTTCCGGTCCCGCTCAGTGGCTTGAGTGGCTGGGTACCGGTCGGTCAGTGGAAGTCTAGCTGTCGGTTCAGTCGTCTCGGCGGCGTCGCCCGCCACCGCCCACAGGCCCGCGAACCTCGAACTTCGCCATGAGTTCGGAGAATGACTGCCCGTCGGCGTGCTGCCCCGAAGGTTCCGCGGGTGGGGCATCCGGGGCCTCGTGCGCGGGCGCATCGTTCGGCGGTCGATGCCGGCCCGCCGACGCCGGTGACGGGTTCTCGCCCCGGTGCCGGCCGCGGACGGAATCGGCCTGCCCGGGGTCGCCGCCGGTGCGGTGCCGACCCTGTCCGGTCTCCGGTGGCCGCCATGGGGGTGCGGGCGGCGCGGGGGGAACCTGCTCGGCGTAGACGAATGTGGGGGCGGCGGCCACCGTGGGTCCGACGGGCACCGTGGGTGCGGCGGCCACCGTGGGTGCGGCGGCCACCGTGGGTCCGACGGGCACCGCGGGTCCGACGGGCACAGCCGGTCCAGCAGCCGCAGTATTGGGGGCGGCCACGGTGTTGGCTGCGCCGCCGGCCCGCCGATGGGATCCGCGAGGCTGCGAAGCCGGTTCCGGCTGGGACTGTGGGCTCGGTTCCGACTGCGGTGCCAGCGGCTCTTCCGGGACGTCGATGATGGGGTTCTCGACGGCGGAGCTCTCGATGTAGACGGTTTCGGTGACCGTAACGCTGGCCGACACGGCCTCGGCGAACGGCGGGGCCACCCGACTGCTGTGCACCCGACCGGGCGGGGGCGGCATCGGCCGCCGCTCGGCCTCCAAAGCGGGCCGGACGCTGAGGTCGGCTCCCAGCATGACTTCGAGGTTGTTCCGCAGAGCCGCCAGTTCCGCCCGCAGCGCGGTCATCTCGTCGGCGGCCTGGGCACGCACCTCTTTGGACAGCTGC
>CAIOYU010000327.1 GCA_903862565.1 uncultured Actinomycetes bacterium
CTGCTGTTCGTCCTTTATCTGTGGCAGTCGGGATTGATGCGGGATGTGCCCGGGCACGCCCTGGTGACCGCGACAGCGTTGGGTGCCGGGCTTGGTGTCACCTGGGTGCTCGTTACCGGCGGTATAATCGCTCGGTCGTATGACATCCCGATTTCCGCTGGATTTGTGCTCGAAAATCTGCTGGGAATAGGTCTGATCGTCTCGGTGGGCGGGGCGGTGCTGATGGTGCTCCCTGCTGTCGTAGTCCGGCTGTTCAGTGCCCGGAGCCAACAGTCGTCGCGGGAATCCTTGGATGGTTTTGTGATCGGGGCGCTAGGCGCACTCGCATTCACCGGGGCGGCGACCACAACCCGCCTTGCGCCGCAGTTCGTTTCGGGGTTGATCGACAGCGTGCGCCCGCTGCGTTTGCTTGTGGAGGCAATGCTCTACGGCGTCGCTGCTCCACTGACGGCCGCCGCCACCGGGGGACTGGTCGGGATCCTGCTGTGGTTCCGGCCCGGGCACCGGGCCGGCGAACACCGCGCACTCGTGCGCGCCGGACTCGTGGTTTTCTGCGGCTTCGTCGCGGCGGTCTACACCGGCCTCTGGGCGATCGACGCCATCCGGTTGGCGAAGTGGCCGCAACTTGCTCTACATCTGCTGATGACAGCCGCCGCGCTGTTCGCAGTGCGGATCTGTGTGCAACTGGCTTTGCTGCATGAGGAACCCGATCTGTCCGACGGTGAACCGGTGCTGTGTGCGCACTGCGATCGGGTGGTTCCAGATATGGCGTTTTGTCCGGCCTGTGGCGTAGCTGCGCGGGCGTCATCGCGCCAATCGCGCCGCCTGCGCAGGCAGTCCCCGCCGGTGCGGCAGGGCGGAACATTAGGCCCCGACGTATAGTTGAACCATCAGGTGCTCGAATCATCGGGCATGGAAAGCAGGGGAGACAATGATGAAGTCATCACTTTTGGCCAGACGGTTCGCGCTCGTCACCGGCGCGGTCGCCGTCGTCGGAATGGGTGCGCTCTCGGCGTGCGCAACGGAGAAGGAAAAACCGGCCGAGACCACGAAGTCGCCGGAGTCCAGTGCCCCGGCCACGCCGTCTAACGCGCCGGCACCCACCGAAAAAGCTGTAGGCCCCGGCGGGAACAACTCCTTCTCACCGACGTACAAGGCACCGGCGGCGCCGAGTCTGCGGCCAGTGCCGGGCAACGTCATACCGGTTCAACCGAACTAATCGCGCGGTAGACGGCGCGTAGCGATGCCTCAGACGATGGGGCATAAGTCGTTGCGGCAGAAGGTGACCGCGGTGTTCGTCGCCGCGGTCACCGCAGCCACCGCTTTCGGGCTGACGCGGGGGTCGGAACCGGCAGCGGCGGTCGGTCGGATCGGTGGGCCTTATGCGGCGTTGCTGGGCGCGTCGACGGATCTCGGGCCGGCGCAAGAGCAGTATGTGCAGCTGACTGCCGCACTGCGCGTATCCACCCGTCCTGATGACTTGTTCGGGTGGGCACGCGGCCGCGGCTTGACGGTGCGCTGGCGGGCCGACGACAGCTGGGCCTTCATCGGCGGCTCGCCGAGGGCTCTCGCGGAGGCATTCGGCGTTTCCGTGCACGACTACCGGGGTCGCCGAGGGCAGGTTTTCTACGCGTCCCCGCAGCAGCCCGCCGTTCCGGCCGCGGTGCGAGCGGAGGTGGCAGCACTTGGCCGCATCCTCGGCTACACCCCGCACCGCGAGGCCAACCGTTGGGTGTTCCCGGCGGAGGCGCCGGACCAGGAACTGGCCCAACAGGGCTTAACACCAGCTGCGGTGCTCCGCACCTACAACGTTCAGCCACTGCGCGACGCCGGC
>CAIOYU010000328.1 GCA_903862565.1 uncultured Actinomycetes bacterium
CGGCGATGGACGTCGCTGTTGACGGTGACCGACGCACCGAGGTCATCGGACACCTCGGGGTCGGAAACGCCTGCCGGCGGTGTGATGTTCATGTGCAACGGGGGAACCGCAGTGCCCGAACGACCGTTGGTGCGGACGTGGAAGTTGACGGCCACCTCGCCGGCCGGCAGGTACACCGTCGACTTTCCCGGGATCGGCACCTCTCCGTAGGCGTTGTACTTGTCCAGCACGAAGGCGTTCAGCGCCGCGATGACGACGAGGCCGGCGATCGAGAGGACCGCGATGGCGGAGGCGACGACGCCCACGATCGTGGAGGCTCTCCGGCCATCGGTCATGCTGGCAGGTCCTCCAACGGTCTATCTGAACCAGCGGGCTGATTCGCCGGAGACTTCAGGAAGACCAACCCGAGAACGGTCGCGGTTCCCGCTGCGACGACGGCGATGACGGCCAGGGACGCGAAGCCGTAATGCTCGGCGAGCCACCCGGCGAGGATCGCCCCGACGATCGCCCCGAGTGCGTAGGCCGCCATGGACCCACCCTGTCCGGCGCCCTGGCCGATCGGCGAGGTCTTGGAGGCCAGGATCGCGGCAGTCAGTTCGAAGAAGGGAAGCGCGAACATGATCAGTGCGTAGAACCCCAGCGCCAGCCAGCCTGCCGACCCCGGCAGCATCAACAGTCCGAAGCCGGCAAGGGCCCGAACCGCCCCGGCGGCGACGAACGGCACCTTCGGCCCGGACCGCGCCGTCCATCGCCCGGCCACCAGATACAGCGGGATCGAGGCCAGCATGATGACCGAAAGCGCGCCGGCGCTTTGTTCGGGATCGATCCTGAACACCGACTCCATGTAGGTCGCGTACTGGCTTTCAATGCCCTCGGAACTGAGCATGAGCAGGAAGGTCAGCGCCAACGCCAGCCCGAACTGCGAGATGAGGACCGTCCGGAGCGACACCCTGGAACGGACCGCCTGCTCGTCGACGAGGTCCATCCGGGACGGGACGGGACGAAGTCGTCGGGCGGGGGCCGCGTTGAGGAAAGACATCAGTACCGCGAAGACCAGGGCCGCCCCGGCCATGACCACGAAGATCCAGGCGATTCCCAGCCCCACCGTGGCCAGCAGTGCGACAACGGCCAATCCGAGAACCTGCCCGGCGGGCAGGCTGAGTTGGAGAAGTGCGAGTTTCTTGGCCTGCGTCTCGTGGTCCAAACCGCTGCCGACGACGAAGGTCGTGTTCATCACCAGCGTCCCGCTGGTACCCAAACCCACCAGCCCGGCGGCGACCAGCCACTCCAGGTCCGAATCGGCGTAGGCGAACACCAGTGCCCCGAGTGCCACCAGGACCAACGCCAGGATGTGCAGACTCCGGTAGGCCCGGAACCTGTCCGCCACGCCCCCGACGAACGGCCCGACCAGTCCGAGCAATCCGATCAGAGCGACGACCGCACCGGTGTCCCCCGGAGTGCCCCCCTGGTCCAGAACATGGAGTGGGATCAGGAAGAGCACACCGCCGTAGACGGTGAAGCCCAATGCGGCCTGCGCCAGCATCCACAGTTCGTACGAGCCGATCGACGCCACCGCACGGTCGGGGGCAGCGCCGCTGACAGGGACTCGGGCGGCGTTGGCGACGTTGGCGACGTTGGCGGCGTTTGCGGCGTTGGCGCCGACCGTGACACCGGGGCCCACGACGACGGCGACATCAGCGACGTCGGCAGGCTCGGCGCCGGCCACGACATCGGCGGTATCACCGCCGACCACGACACCGGCGGTATCACCGCCGACCACGACACCGGCGGTATCACCGCCGACCACGAGATCGGCAACATCAGCGACGACTGCGGGCTCGGCATCAGCCTCGACATCAGCGACATTCGCATCATCGGGGCTGCTCGGAACATCAGCGCCGCCGACAGGCGGTGCTACGCCGGCCACGACATCAGCGCCATCGGCAGGCTCTACGCCGGCCACGACATCGGCATCATCGGGGCTGCTGGCGACATCAGCGCCGCCGACAGGCTCGGCACCGCCGATTGACTCGGCAGACTCGGGCTTTCCCATCGTCACTGCGGGCTTTACGGCCAGGTACCGCGCGGCC
>CAIOYU010000329.1 GCA_903862565.1 uncultured Actinomycetes bacterium
ATCGACGAGCACCACCAGCACAAAGACGTCTATCAGCACTCGCTGACCGTGCTGCGGCAGGCGATCGAGCTCGAAGAGCCGGGGCACCAGGATCTGGTCCTGCGGTGGGCGGCACTGCTGCACGACATCGGCAAGCCCGCCACGCGCCGCCACGAGTCCGACGGCGGGGTCAGCTTCCACCACCACGAGGTGGTCGGCGCCAAGATGGTGCGCAAGCGGATGCGCGCGTTGAAGTACTCCAAGCAGATGGTCGACGACGTCTCGCACCTGGTGTACCTGCATTTGCGGTTCCACGGTTACGGCGAGGGCAAGTGGACCGACTCCGCGGTGCGCCGGTACGTGACCGACGCCGGGCCGCTGCTGCCGCGACTGCACAAGCTGGTCCGGGCTGATTGCACCACCCGCAACAAGCGCCGCGCTGCCACGCTGCAGGCCAACTACAACGGCCTGGAGACGCGGATCGCGGAGTTGGCCGCCAAAGAGGACCTTGCCCGGGTGCGTCCGGATCTCGACGGCAACGCCATCATGGAGCTTCTCGGCATCCCGGCCGGCCCGCAGGTGGGCCAGGCCTGGAACTACCTCAAGGAACTGCGCATGGACCGCGGTCCGCTGGCTCGGGAGGACGCCGAGGCGGAGTTGATCGCCTGGTGGCGCGGCCGCGCCGCGGACTAGGCGGTGTGGCGCGGCCGCGCCACGGAATAGTCGAGTGGAACGCCAGGGGCGATCGGTCCGTCTAACCAGACATGGACTACTGCTTGGACGCCGGTGACGGCACCGCATCGATCTGGACCGGCCCGGCGGAACTCGACCTCGATGGCGACGGTCTGTTCGACGACGCTCTGAGCGACCTTGACGACGACGGCCTCGCCGACCACGCCGTGCTGGACCTCGACGACGACGGCGTGCCGGAAGCTCACTTCACCGACGACGGGTCCGGCACCTGGCTGACGGGGGGGACGACCGGACCGCTGCGGTGGCTGGGGCTCGACGGCGCCGAGCACACCGATCCGATAGCCGACGTCGACGCCGACGGGCTCCCGGACCGGCTACTCGACATCGACCGGAACGGCCTGGCCGATCGGGCGGTGGTGGACGGTGGGCGAACGGGGTACGTCGACACCGACGGCGACGGGCGGTGGGACATCGCGCTGCAGGATTCCGATGGCGACGGCCGGGCTGACGCTGCCGGGCCAGCTCGCCGAACGTGAACTCTCTGCGGAATACCGCGCGTGTCTTCGCAGCAGGTTCACAGTCGGCGGGGAGGGAGCGCGCTCGGCGCCCCACGCGGGGGTCCCTGCGGTCCGGCTCCGCTTCGCGCAGGCGCTCAGCGGCCCGGACCGGGCGGGCCGGCGAAGGCCTGCGCAATACCCAGCCAGCGCTCGGCATCGGGCCCGTCGGCCACCACGTCGAGTTCGGCCCGCGGCCGCCGTTGGGTCACCAGATAGCAGAAGTCCAGCGCCGACCCGCTGACCCGCTGAGCCGCGCCCTCCGGGCCCCATACCCACGGTTCCCCGTCCGGTGCCGTCAGCTCCACCCGGAACGGCTCGGCGGGCGGCGTCAGACCGTGCACCGAGAACGCGAAGTCGCGGGTCCGCACCCCGAGGTGGGCGATCGACTTGAGCCGATTGGTGGCGGGCAGCGAGGTCCCGAGCGCATCAGCCACGTCCAGCCCGTGCGCCCAGGTCTCCATCAGCCGGGCGGTGGCCATCGAAGCGGCGCTCATGGGCGGCCCGAACCACATCAGCTTGCGGCCGTCGGCGACCTCACGCAGCGCGGCGTG
>CAIOYU010000330.1 GCA_903862565.1 uncultured Actinomycetes bacterium
GAGCACGCATCGCGGGCAGTACCCGGGTGTCCAGCTTGGTGGGCAGCGGAAGGTAGGGCAGCAGCCCTGTCCCGCCGACGCTGAGGCCCCACGGCAGCGACAAAGTGATCGGGATGGCCTTGACCCGCAACAGTTTGTCGAGCCGCAGCGCGCGGGCCAACCGTTCACCGTCGGACAGCACCAGCAGCGACTCCCCCGCGCCGGCGGTCACGATCGGCACGATCGGGACATCCTCGTCGATGGCCAGTTGCGCGAATCCGCTTCGGCCGCCGAAGACGATCTGATTGCGCTCGGGGAACGGCTTGAACGCATCCAGGTCGCCTCCGGGGAACACCACGACGTCGTGGCCGTCGGCGAACGCCTCGCGGGCGCTCTCCCTGCTCGCCGGCCGAGCGCCCAGGGGTTCGACGAAGGGCCCCACCCCGAGCGTCCAGGCGAGCTGATGGGTCAGGAAGGTCACCGGACGGTCGAGATCGAGATCCTCCATGACAGCGCCGACGGCCAGCACATTGAGATCGAGGATCCCGCCGAAGCCGTGATTGGCCACGAAGAGCACCGGAGCGTCGAACGTTCCGGCTTCGACCTCGATGTCCAGCCTGTTGTAGCGGCGGACGAACTGGATCATCCTGGTCCGCAGGGACTTCAGGGCGGACTCCAACCGCTCTCCACCCGGGTCGACCACCTGCTCGACCGCACCGAGAACACTCTCGGCCAGTTGGTCCAGTGCCGCGCGGTGCTGGTTGTCGCCCGCTGTGGTCATCAACGGGCGTTCGTCAGCGCGCTGCGGCCGCCACCGCACGGTCAGCGCTGCTGAACCGCAACGCGGCGTCGTCGACCGGCCCCTTGCGAAGCCGTGCGATGTCGGCCCAGTAGTCCATCTCGATGGTCCACGGGCCGCTGGTCCCCTGCTGCGGGAACTCGTCGATCGCTCGCATGATGTAGCCGGCCGGGAAGTCCAGCATCGGGCGCCTGCCGAGGTTCGGGTCGTCGGCAACGGGCACCACGGCGGTGTAGCCGTGCTGGTCCATGTAGGCCAGCAGCCTGCACAGGTGCTCGCACACCAGGTCGACCTTCAGCGTCCACGAGGAGTTGGTGTAGCCGAACATGAACCCGAGGTTGGGGATGCCCGAGAGCATGAAGCTCTTGTAGACCAGGCTGTCGTTGGCGTTCTTGACCTCGCCGTCGACGGACACCTCGATGCCGCCGAACAGTTGCAGCTTCAGCCCGGTGGCGGTGACGATGATGTCGGCATCGAGCTCGCGGCCGGACTCCAGCAGAATGCCGGTCTTGGTGAAGCGCACGATCTTGTCGGTCACCACCGAGGCCTTGCCTTTGCCGATGATCCGGAACAGGTCGGCGTCCGGAACCGCGCAGAGACGCTGGTCCCACGGGTCGTAGGCCGGCTTGAAGTGGGTGTCGACGTCGTAACCCGAGGGCAGCATCTTGGCGTTGACCGAGCGGATGATCTTGCGGGCCAACTTCGGATTGCGTTGGCACAGGCCGTAGATGAAGCGCTGCTTGCCGATGTTGAACCGGCGCGCCGCGGCGTAGGCCGCCTTGGCCGGCAACACCTTTCGCAGCCCGTTGGCGATCGGATCCTTACGCGGCTGCGGCATCACGTAGGACGGCGAGCGCTGCAGCATGGTGATGTGCTTGGTGTCGTCGGCCATCGCCGGAATCAGGGTGACCGCTGTGGCGCCACTGCCGATGACGACGACGTTCTTGCCCTTGTAGTCAAGGTCCTCGGGCCAGAACTGGGGATGAACGATTTGCCCCTGGAAGTCCTCCTGGCCCTCGAAGTGCGGGGCGTGCCCCTCGGCGTAGTTGTAGTAGCCGGTCGCACCGAAAACCCAGTCGCTGGTGATGTCCCACTGTTGCCCGTCGCGCTCCAGGGTCACCGTCCACAGCGCGTCATCGGAGTCGAAGTTTGCGCGAATAACCTTGTGCTGCAGGTAGATCTGCTTGGCCAGCCCGTCTTCGGCGATGGCCTCATGAAGGTAGCTGAGGATCTCGTGCGCGTCGGCGATCGCGTTGTCCGACGTCCACGGCTTGTATTCGAACCCGAACGTGTGCAGGTCGGAGTCCGACCGGATACCCGGGTAGCGGAACAGGTCCCAGGTGCCGCCGATGGCGTCGCGGCCGTCGACGATGGCGAAACTCTTGCCCGGTGACTCGGTGACCAGGTAGTGCCCGAGGCCGATCCCGGAGATGCCGGCGCCGACGATGAGCACGTCGACGTGCCCGGTGAGCGATTCCTTCGGGCGGGACGAGTTGAACCTGGCGATGGACTGGGCTACTGGCACCGAAAGACTCCGATTCGAGGACGGGTACTGACTAAACGCTAACAATGTTATATTTCTCTCGACAGCTGTCAAGAACCTATGCCGACGAATTCGACAGACCCACGACATTCGACAGACTCAAGGACCGCGTTGATGACCACCGCCAGCGTGACCCGCCGAGCGCCGATGCAGGAACGCAGCCGGAAAACGGTCAACCGGATCCTCGACGCCGCCGCCGCGATCGCCGACGAGCAGGGCGTCGACGCGGCCACCACCCGGGCGATCGCCGACCGCGCGGGAGTCTCCTACCCCTCGCTGTACCGGTTCTTCACCGATCGCGAGGCGATCCTCGACGAACTCCTGGAACGGCACTGCGCCGAACTCGACGCCCGCTGCGTGGAAGCCGAGCAGTCCTGGCAGATCACCTCGATCGCCGACCTGCTCAACCTCGAATTGGACCTGCACGTTCTGTTCTACCGACTGCATCCGGGTTCGGCTCGGCTCTGGATGTGCGGACGGACCTCCCCGACCGTCACCAAACACGTCCGGAACCGGATGAAGGCCCTGGCCGACCGCACGCACACGATGCTGGTCGAGGCCGGCCTGATCCCCGCCGACACCGATCCGAAGGCAATGCTGGTGGCTGTCGAGATGGCCGACCGCGTCCTGGAGTTGTCGTTCCGCGGCGAGTCCGATCCGGCCGGGGAGACCCCCGAGGCCCCTCACTTCGACGAGCAGATCCTCGCCATCGGCCGGCGCGCGCTCATTGCTTTCGGCCGTGACCTTTCCGACGGCCAGGCCCGGCACGCCCCCAGCTGACCGGCATCAGCACGACACC
>CAIOYU010000331.1 GCA_903862565.1 uncultured Actinomycetes bacterium
GGTGCTGCCCGGGGCGGCCTACTGCGAGATGGCGTTAGCAGCAGCCCGCACCGCGCTGGGCGAGGCCGCTGAGGTCCGCGACATCGTCTTCGAACAGGCGCTGCTCCTGGACGAGCAGACCACCCTCGGTGCCTCGACATCGCTGGCGTCACCGGGTGTTGCCGACTTCCTGGTGGAGTCGCAACAGGGTGGCGGTTCAGCAGGGCTGGCCACCGCAATCCTGCGTGTCACCGCCGATGAGCAGCCACCCGCCTACGACATCGCCGCACTGCTTGCCGCGCATCCGAATTCCGTAGCCGGCACCGAGGTGCGAGCGGCACTGGATCTGCGCGGTATTCAGTACGGCCCGGCGTTCGCCGGCCTCGGTTCCGTGCACACCGGCGGGGATACCGACGGGTCAGTGCTGGCGGAGATCGCACTGCCCAGCCAGATCCGTTCGCAGGCAGGCGCGTACGGCATCCACCCGGCACTGCTGGATGCCTGCTTCCAGTCGGTGGGCGCCAGTGACCGAGTGCGCAATCTTGGCGCGGATGCGCTGGGACTGCCGGTGGGAGTCAAGCGGTTGCGGTCCTACGAATCCGCCCGAAACGCCCACTATTGCTATACCCGGGTGACGCAGGTGGAAGCCGGCGGGATCGAGGCCGATATCGACGTACTCGATCAGCAGGGTCAGATCCTGCTGAGCGTGCACGGACTGCGATGCGGCACAGCCACATCCAACGTCGACCGGGACGCGGTGCTGGCCGATCGCCTGCTCACCATCGAATGGCGGCAGCGCGAACTGCCCGAAGCCAACCAATCCGACCCCGGGACCTGGCTTCTGATCAGCACCGCGGCCGACGAGGATGCGGTGGCCACCGGATTGTCCGACGCCCTGAGGAGCCACGGGGCGCACTGCACCACGATGGGATGGCCACTGCAATCCGACCACATCGCGAAGGCGGAGGAGTTCGGCGAGCATCTGCGTACCGGCGGATTCAGCGGCGTGGTGATCATCACGGAGCCGAATACCGGCCATCCCAACGACGTTGCAGCACAACGATCCCCGCTGCTGGGCCGTGACTATGCACAACACCTGGTTCGCATCACCCGCGAACTAACCCACAATCCAGGCCCGCTTCAGCGCCTCACGGTGGTGACTCGCGCCGCCCAGACCGTGCTGGCCGACGACGTGGCCAATCTCGACCAGGGCGGCCTGCGGGGCCTGGTGCGGGTAATCGGCGCCGAGCATCCGCAGTTGCACACCGGCCAGATCGATGCGGACGACACCACCGGTCCTGAGCAGGTGGCGCGGCAACTGCTCAGCGGTTCCGACGAGGACGAGACCGCATGGCGCGACGATGCGTGGTTTGTCGCTCGAATGTGCCCCACTCCGCTTCGCCCGGAGGAACGGCACACCACTGCCGCCCACCATGACCGGCACGGTATGCGTCTGCAAATCCGTACTCCCGGCGACCTGGAAACCCTGGAACTGGTTGCCTGCGAACGCGTTTCGCCAGGTCCGGGGCAGATCGAGGTCGCCGTCAACGTCTCCAGCATCAACTTCGCCGACGTCTTGGTCGCGATGGGCTTGTTCCCGGCCATCGACGGAGGTCTACCCGAACTGGGGATGGATTTCGCCGGCGTCGTCACCGCTGTCGGTGCGGGTGTCACCGATCATCACGTCGGCGACCGGGTCGGCGGTTTCTCCCAGAACGGCTGTTGGGGAACGTTTGTCACCTGCGACGCGCGCCTGGCTGCCACGCTTCCGCCTGACCTGACCGATCATCAGGCGGTCGCCGTCGCCACGGCCACCGCCACCGCCTGGTTCGGCCTGCATGATCAGGCCGGGATCAGCGCCGGCGACAGCGTTTTGATCCACTCCGCCACCGGCGGCGTGGGCCAGGCAGCAATCGGGGTCGCCCGCGCCGCAGGCGCCGAGATCTTCGCTACCGCGGGTAGCGAGGAGCGTCGACAAATGTTGCGCGACATGGGTATCAAGCATGTCTACGACTCCCGCAGTACCGAGTTCGCCGAGCAGATCCGTCAGGACACCGAAGGCTACGGCGTCGACATCGTGCTGAACTCCCTGACCGGTGCCGCGCAACGGGCCGGGTTCGAACTGTTGGCCACCGGTGGCCGGTTCGTCGAGATCGGCAAGCGCGATGTCTACGGCAACACCAGGCTGGGTCTGTTCCCGTTCCGCCGCAACCTGACGTTCTATTACGTCGACCTCGCGCTGATGTCGCTCAGCCACCCCGAACGGGTCGGGACACTTCTACGCACCGTGTAACAACTCGTGGCAGACGGTGAGTTGCCGCCTGCGCGGCACACGGACTATCCACTGGCCGAGGCCGCGACCGCGATCCGGGTGATGAGCGCGGCCGAACACACC
>CAIOYU010000332.1 GCA_903862565.1 uncultured Actinomycetes bacterium
CCCAGGTTTCGGCGTGATCCGAGGTAGGTGGTGGCGACGGGCTGTCGGTCGACCAACTCGGCGACCTGCACGTCGTGATCGTTATCGACGACGATCAGGTGGTCGATCTTGCGACTCTGGGTGGTCACCATCTCCAGGGAGGTGGCCAGTTCGTCAGGCCGGCGGTGGGTGACGACGACGGCGCAGACCATCTCGGTCACGGCGTGTCCGCCCAGTCCGACCTGGAGCCGCCTGCCGGCGACCAATCGCCGGCGTGTTCGGCGATCACTTCCCGCACGTGCCGCGCGGCGTCCTCGCCCTCGTAGGCCCGGACCACTTCTTCGATACTGCCGCTCAAGCGGATGGTGCCGTGGTCGATCCACATCGCCGTCTTGCACAACCGGGCCAGAAACTCGTTGGAATGGCTTGCGAAGACCAGGATTCCGGACCGTTCGACCAGTGCCTGCAGGCGGTGCTGCGCCTTCTTGAGGAATTCGGCGTCGACCGCCCCGATGCCCTCGTCGAGCAGAAGAATCTCCGGGTCGATGCTGGTGACCACGCCCATGGCCAGCCGTACCCGCATCCCGGTGGAGTAGGTGCGCAGTGGCATGGACAGGTACTGACCCAGTTCGGTGAACTCGGCGATCTCGTCGACCTTGGCCTGCATCTGTTTGCGCGTCTGGCCCAGGAACATTCCGCGGATGACGATGTTCTCGTAGCCGGTGGTGTCCGGGTCCATTCCGACACCGAGGTCGAAAACCGGTGCGACCCGGCCTCGTATGACGGTGCGTCCGCGCGTGGGCTCGTAGATACCCGACAGCAGTCTCAGCAGGGTGGACTTGCCGGCCCCGTTGTGCCCCACCAACCCGACCCGGTCACCCATCTTCAGCGTCATGGTGATGTCGCGCAGCGCTTCGATGACGACGACGTTGTCGCCGGTGTGACCGATCGCCCCGCCCGCCTTGCCCAGGACGGCCTTCTTCAGCGAGCGTGTCTTGGCGTCGAAGATGGGGAATTCGACCCAGGCGTCACGGGTCTCTATGTAGGGGTCGGCGGTCACGGCGAGCGGCAACTCAGAGGTACTGGCCGGTGCCGTGACCGGTGGGGGCCCCCGGCTGTGGCATGCCCGGCGGCAACGCGTCTTGGCGCATGTCCTCCAACTGGGCGCGAGCCGCCATCTGTTGGGCGAACAAGGCCGTCTGGATGCCGTGGAACAGGCCTTCGAGCCAGCCCACCAATTGAGCCTGGGCGATGCGGAATTCGGCATCGGAGGGGGTGGCGTCGTCGGAGAACGGCAGCGCCAATCTGCTCAACTCGTCGCGCAGCTCCGGAGCGAGTCCGTCTTGGAGTTCGCGGATGCTGGTCGCGTGGATCTCACGAAGCCGAGCGCGACTGGCGTCGTCCAGCGGGGCGGCCTTGACCTCGTCGAGCAGTTGTTTGATCATCGTGCCGATTCGCATGACCTTGGCGGGCTGCTCCACGAGGTCGGTCACCGACCGCGCGTCGCCGTCGCGGTTCGCCGGAATCACCTCGATGTTGTCCCCGGTGTCGTCGGGGTCGGGGTTGGTCGTCATGCCTGAGCGTTCCCTCGTTCTCAGTGAGGCCCGCGCCACTCGTAGATGCGGGCGCCCCCGTTGTCGTAGATCTTCGCCCACGACGAGGACTTGTCCAGAGACACTAGCCCGTCGGGCATCACGAAACCGCGGACCACGGGACTACTGGTGATCACGTATCGGATGTTCAGCGCACGCACCGCGTCGGCCACTCGTGGGTCGTGGTCGGCGTCGTCGGCGAACGCCCAGAAGATGAAGCGGTTGTACCCGGGACCCTGCTGCACCGGGTAGTCGTAGTGGGTCCACAGCGGGTGCAGGTCGGCGACCGCGTACATCCAGGCCGTTCCGTCGACGTTGGCGTCGCCGATCAGGGTGTCGCGGGCCCCGGGCAGTTCGGCCAGGTGGGCGAACGCCTCCAGGTCCTTGTCGTTGATCATCACCTGGTCGTACTTCTCGCCCATCAGGTAGCGGTGCCGGGGGAAGTAATGCCAGGTGAGGCCGAAGCACACGAGCGCCAGCAGGCCGGCGGTCGCCCCGATCCAGAATCCAGGGTCCCGGTTGATCCCGCGCGCCTCGGCCTTCCGGCGGATCCAGCGCACCACCAGCAGGGCCGCCGAGAACAACGCCAACCCGGCCATCGGCGTCAGCAGCAACGTCACCACCGCTGACAACCGGCGCGGGTCGCTGTAGAACAGGTCGCTGTACTTGCCGGTCAGGGCACCGATCGGGCCGCCGAACGGCGCCGAGGAATGCACGATTGCCACGATCAGCAGCAGCCATACCGCCGCGGGCCACCAGATGCGCTTGACCAGCAGCATCACAAAACCGGCACCGGCCAGCGCGATGATGATGTTCTGAATCGGATAGTCGTTCAGATGCCGGGTGTGCTGGACTACGGCTTCGAACAGTGCGCGCTTCTTGCCCTGGTGGGTGACGAACGCATGGCCGGTGATGATCTCGGCCTGCTGCAGCACACCCAGGAACTGCGGCAGGAGCACCGCCAGCGTCGGGACAGCGACCCCGAGCAGGGTCACGAAGTCGGCCCGGCGGCTCGCCAGAGGATGCTCCAGCGCCTCCAGCAGCCACCAGGCGGTCACGAAGGTCACGACGACGACCCCGCCGGTGATGTGGACGGAGAACACACCGACCAGCGCCAGCACGGCCAGCGGAATCCGCCATCGGTGGGCGACCGAGGACGTGATCAGAACGAACGCCGGCACCGCCAGTCCGTACGCGACCATGTTCGGTATCGACGCGGTGTCGAATTCCACGTAGGGCACCGCCGTGAACGACGCCGACAGCGCGGCCGCGGTGGCCGCGGCGCCGGCGGCGCGCCATCGGGTGGTTTGGCCGGCGAGCACCTGCCAGGTCAGAAGAGCCGCGCCGGCGGGGAACAACCAGACCGCCGCGGCCAGCGAACTCAACGTGTAGGCGGTGGTCGGAGCGGCGCCGGTGATCTGTGCCAGCACGGCGGCCAGGGCGTGGAAAGCCGACGGGTAGTACAGCGGGGCCTTGGTCTCGACGTTGCGCAACTCGCCCATATGGGTGGGGGAGGCCTGGCCCGTATCGAGGATCCACCGGACGGTGTTGGCATGCCAGACGGAGTCCCAGGTGCTGGGGATCGACTGCCAGTGCGGCATCCCCCGCCAGGCCGCGTAACCGATCGCAACGGCGCCGAACACCACGCCGGCGGCGGCCACCGCGTCGGGTCCCCAGCGTGCCGGCCTACCTCCCAGGGGCTCCCGCTCCCGCCGTCCACCCAGCAAAATCCGAAGGCCGACCGCCAGGCTCGCCACCGCCGCCCAGGCAAGGAGCGCGGTCAGTGCGTTCCAACGGATCCCGACGGCGCCGAACGGCACGATCGCCAGGGCCACCGTCCCATAGGTCAGGACGGGGCCGACGGCGACGGCCAGAGGCCAGCGCAGCCCACCGGCCCAGGCTACGACGGCACCCGGCACGGTCATCAGGACGACCGCCGCCAGCACTCCGGTGCCGAAGTTCACCGGCCTAGTATGGTGAAGCGGTCCGGGACGTCGTCGGGTGGGTTACCACGGCGTCACCTGGTTAGACGCTGGTTGCGGACGACCGAAGGTGGGTGCGGTGACTTACGACGTCGCCCGCGTGCGGGGGCTACACCCGGGTCTGGGTGACGGGTGGATGCGCTTCGACGCACAGGCCGGCATGCTCATCCCCGAATCGGTCGCCACGACGGTCTCGACGGCATTCCGGGGCTCTACCGCCAACGTCGCTCTTTTCCGCGGGACCTCAGCCGACGCCGCGCCGAGTCCACACCCGGCAGCGAAACGCAGCCTCGCGGTTCTCGAGGCCGCTCGCCGGGCAGTCGCAGATCTGGTTAACGCGGACCCGGCCGGCGTCGTACTGGGCCCGGACCGGACGGTGCTGCTCACCTCGCTGGCCGACGCCTCCTCGGCCAGGTCCGGTCTGGGCAAGGAGGTCGTTGTCACCCGCCTCGACGACGAGGCGAACATCGTGCCCTGGCTGAGGGCCGCCGACCGGTACGGCGCCCGCGTGAAGTGGGCCGAGGTCGACATCGAGACCGGTGAATTGCCCGGCTGGCAGTGGTCGGATCTCCTCAACCCCAACACACGGCTGGTGGCGATCCCGTCGGCCTCCTCGACATTGGGGACCGTCACCGACGTCGCCGCTGTCACAAAGTTGGTGCACAACTTCGGCGGACTGGTGGTGGTCGACCACAATGCCGCGGCACCGTATCGGCTGCTGGACGTCCACGAGGTCGAGGCCGACGTGGTGGCACTCGATGCCGCGGCCTGGGGAGGTCCGCCGATCGGTGCGCTGGTGTTCCGCGACCCTTCGGTCATCGAGACATTCGGATCGGTGTCGACCAATCCGCACGCCACCGGGCCCGCTCGGCTCGAACTCGCAGGGCATCAGTACGCGCTGTTGGCCGGCGTGATCGCCAGCGTCGAGTACCTCGCAGCCCTGGACGAGGCTGCCGACGGCACCAGGCGTGAAAAGCTTAGGCGCTCAATGGATGTCGCCCGGGCTTACCTCGATGGCTTGTTCGACTACCTGATGTCCTCGCTCCGGTCGCTGCCGAGGGCGACGGTCATCGGGAGTCCGACCGCCCCCATCCCCCTGGTCAGTCTCGTGTTCGACGGGGTGCCCGCCGAGCGAGTGGTCCAACGACTCGCCGCCAATGGCGTTCTGGCCACGTCCAGTTCTGCCTCCCGGGTCCTGGATGCACTGGGTGTCAACGAGATCGGCGGTGCGGTGACCCTTGGCCTTGCGCACTACTCGACGATGGGCGAGATCGACCACCTGGTGCGGACACTGGCCTCGCTGGGTTGAACTCCCGCTGTTCTGAACTACAGGGTCAGCAGGATCTTGCCGAAGGTGTGGCCCTCCGCGAGCGCACGGTGTGCCTCCGCCGCCTGCTTGATGGGGAACCGTGCGCCGATCACCGGCCGAACCCGACGATCGGCGATCATCGGCCACACCTGTTGCACGACAGCATCGACGATCGTTCGTTTACCGTGCGGGCCCTCGACGGGCCGGCCGCGCAGGGCGGTTCCGATCACACGGAGTCGCTTGCCGATCAATGCACCGAGGGCGATGTGGGCCTTCACTCCGCCCTGCATACCGATCATTGCCAGGCGGCCGTCGAAGGCGAGGGCAGCCAGATTGCGCTCCAGGTAGGAGGCTCCCATGATGTCGAGGATGACGTCCGCCCCCGCTCCGCCGGTCGCTTGGCGAACCCGTTCCACGAAGTCGTCGTCCCGATAGGACACGGCGACGTCGGCGCCGAGTTCGCGGCACACATCAAGCTTTGCCGGGGACCCGGCTGTCACCGCCACCGTCGCCCCCAGTGCGCGGGCCACCTGGATGGCGTGGGTGCCGATTCCGCTGGCCCCGCCGTGAATGAGAACGAACTCATCGGCCTTCAGATCCGCCGCCATCACCAGTGTCGACCACACGGTGCATGCCGCCTCCGGCAGTGCGGCGGCGTCCACCAGGGAGACACCGGCCGGAATCGGCATGACCTGCGCTGCCGGTACCGCAACGTGCTGCGCGTAACCGCCACCGACGAGCAGTGCGCACACCTGTTGCCCGACAACGAGTTCGGTGACCCCGGTGCCGAGGGCGGCGATGACGCCGGACACCTCAAGGCCCAGGATGTCGCTGGCCCCGGGCGGCGGCGGGTACTTGCCGGCCGCCTGCAACAGATCGGCCCGATTCACCCCGGCCGCAACCACCTCGATCAGAACCTCGCCGGGGCCGGCTGACACGTCGGGAACCGCCTGCAAGTTCATTACCCCGCCAGGGTCTGCGATGACAGCAAGCATCCGTCAAACGTACGCGTCGGTTTTTGCCGGAGGGCAGACGCATTTGGCGATACCATCGTCGCGTGGGGAAGATCGTGGGGAAGACCGATGTGGATATGCCGGGATTGGATCCCGCTGATGAGCGGTCCTGGCAGAGTTTCCTGGAAGCCGCGCTGCGGCTTTACGGCACGTTGAATCGCAAATTGTCCGAGCAGCACAAGCTGACTTTGCTCGACGTACGTTTGCTGGAGATATTGGATACCTCTGACCGCGGTTCGGCGCGGATGGGTGATCTCGCCGAACGGTTGCTGTCCCTCCCGAGTCGGGTGACCCGACAGATCCGTCGACTCGAGGACGCCGGACTGGTGTTGCGGGAAGCCAGCCCCGAAGACGGCCGTGGAGTACTCGCCAGCATCACCGATGCCGGCCGGGAGGCGGTTGCCCAGGCGATGACGACCTATGCCGACGGCATCCGCCAGCACTACCTGCGCCCGCTTACTCGAGCGCAGATCGCGGCGATAGGGGAGAACTGCCGGCGGATCAGCATCGCCCTGACGGACGGCAACGGTTCGGGAAAGCTCAGCCGCAACGGTTCCGGAAAGCTCAGCCGGGGCTGAACCCGCTACGCTTATCGGCGGTGGCGTGGCAGAGCGGCCTAATGCACTCGCCTTGAAAGCGAGAGACGGCTAACACCGTCCGGGGGTTCAAATCCCTCCGCCACCGCTCTTCACTCCCCGGTGAACTTCGGTTCGCGTCTGCCCAGCAGCGCCGAGATGCCCTCTTTGAGGTCCTTGGACGGCAGGAAGGCGGAGTTCCACGCCGCCACGTACCGCAGGCTCGCTGCCACCTCGTCGGTGCGTTGCTCGTCGAGGACGTGCTTGATGCCGCGCACGACCAGGGGCGAGTTCGCCGCGATGTCGGCGGCCGTGGCATGTGCAGCAGCCAGTGCAGCCTCGGCATCGGGGAAGACGTCGTTGACCAGACCGATCTTCTCGGCCCGCGCGGCGTCGATGTCCCTGCCGGTGAGGGCAAGTTCGCGTAAATGGCCGTCGTTGAGGATGTAGGGCAGGCGCGCCAGGCTGCCCACGTCGGCGACGATCGACAGCTTGACCTCGCGTACCGAGAACTTGGCGTCGGCGCTGGCGTAGCGGATGTCGACGGCACTGATCAGGTCGACGCCGCCGCCGATGCACCAGCCGTGAATCGAGGCGATGGTGGGTGTGCGGCAGTCGGCGACGGCAGTGATGGACTGTTGCATGCGCTTGAGCGTGGTGTGGAACTCACTGCGCGGCCGAGCGGACACCTCCCCGCTCGACATTGTGTCCGCGAGGGTGTTCCCCATGGCCATCAGGTCCAGGCCGTAGCTGAAGTTGTTGCCCGAACCGGTCAGCACGATCGCCCGGACGTCGGGGTTTGCGTCGAGTTCGCCGAACACGATAGGCATCTCGGCCCAGAACGCCGGACCCATGGCGTTGCCCTTGCCGGGGCCGACGAGGGTGACTCGGGCGACGTGATCCTTGACCTCGACAGTGAGTGCTTCGTACGTCCTACTCATGAGATCAAAGGCTACGACGCCGCCCCGATGCCGTTGGCGTCGGCCCACTGGCCGGCGAACCGCAGGAATGCGTCGTTCTCAGCCGGCGCGCCGATGGTCACGCGGGCGCCGTCACTGCCGTAGGGCCGCACCAGCACCCGGGCCTCGGCGGCGGCATGGGTGAAGTCCGCGGTGTGCTCCGCCAGTGGCAGCCAGACGAAGTTGGCCTGCGACGGCGGGAACTCATAGCCCAGTCCGGCCAACTGGGCGCTGACCCGTCGGCGTTCGGCCACCACCGCGTCGGTGCGCGCCATCAGTTCGTCGACCACTTGGAGCGAGGCGATCGCCGCGGCCTGCGAGATGGTGCTCGCGGTGAACGGCACATAGACCTTGCCCAGGGCCGTGATGACCTCGGGATCCCCGACGGCGTACCCCATCCGAAGTCCGGCCAGCCCCCAGGCCTTCGAAAAGGTTCGCAGCACAACGACGTTCGGGTGGGCAAGGGCCAGACCCAGGCTGTCCGGAAGCATCCCGTCGCGGATGTACTCGACGTAGGCCTCGTCGATCACGACGAGAATGTCGGAGGGAACGGCATCGACGAATTTGGCCAGTTCGTCGGGGTCGACGACGGTCGAGGTCGGGTTGTTCGGAT
This sequence comes from uncultured Actinomycetes bacterium, assembly GCA_903862565.1. Taxonomy (GTDB): domain Bacteria; phylum Actinomycetota; class Actinomycetes; order Mycobacteriales; family Mycobacteriaceae; genus Mycobacterium. The sequence goes on from CAIOYU010000332.1 coordinate 8,023, forward strand.
TGCAGACGAAGATCAGCCGCGTGCGGTCGGTGATCGCCGCCAGCATCGCATCCAGGTCGAAGGTGTGCTCCCGCAGTGGCACCAGCACCGGCGTGGCGCCGGCCACCCGCACCTGCAGGGGGTAGACCTCGAAGCTGCGCCAGCCGAACATCACCTCGTCGCCCACGGTGCAGGTGATCTGGACCAGCTGTTGGCACAGACTGACCGACCCGCAGCCGACGGCGATGTTCTGCGGAGCGAAGTCCCCGTCCTTGCTCAGGAAGCGGGCCAGATGTTCCTTGAGGTCGACGTGGCCGTTGTCGGGGTAGCGGTTGATGGTGTCTGCTGCCGCCGCGATCGCCGCCCGTACGGAGGGCAGCGGCCCGTCGACGGTCTCGTTGCTGGCGAGCTTGATCGCACCCGGGACGGTCTTGCCCGGCGTGTAGGCCGGAAGGTCGGCCAGGAGCGGGCGAAGGCGGGCGGTCACCTGTCGAAGTCTAGGTGTGACCGGGACCGGCTTTGCCATCAGCCATTGAGGCTGTGTACTCTCATCGACGGTTCAGGAGGCGTGCCAGAGCGGCCGAATGGGACTCACTGCTAATGAGTTGTCCCCCTTAAAGGGGACCGGAGGTTCAAATCCTCTCGCCTCCGCCGCGGCTGAATTCTCGGCCACGTACAACTGAATTAAAGGCGCCCGTAGCTCAACGGATAGAGCATCTGACTACGGATCAGAAGGTTAGGGGTTCGAATCCCTTCGGGCGCACTCTCTACCAGCGGAAATGCCTCTGAGTTCGGGATGTGAACCCCGCATGATCCGCTACATTCGGCCCGTATTTTCCTCGTCTGCGGCAAGACGACCCCGCGGCTACCGCGCATCCGCACGTACACGTACGCGCGTTACTCGCGGCCGGAACACTGCCGCTACGTCTTCAAAGCCTGGTCGATGAGGATCTGCGCGGCTTTGCGCGCATGTGTCCATGGCGCAGGGTCGTCGAGAGAGGTTCCGAGGGCGGCTGCGCCCTCGTAGAGCACGGCCAGTTGCTGGCCGAGCAGCCGTGGGTTGCTGACGCCGGCTTGTTTGGCCAACGCGATCAGGCTGTCGATGAATTCCTGTTTGTGGTGGTGGACGATGTTCTGCACCTCGGGCATGGCTTCTGCGGCTTCGACGGCGGCGTTGTGGAACGGGCAACCGCGCAATTGTCCGGCCGGCAGAGAGCGGTCGAAGACCGCGAGAAGCCGTGCGCGTGGTGTCCGGTCGGCGTCGCGGGCCGTCGGGCTGACCGGATCTCCGACCCACTGCTGCATCCCTCGCAGGTATTCCTCCACCACCGCCGATTTGCTCGGAAAGTGTTGGTAGAGGGTGCGTTTGGATACCGCTGCTTCACTTGCCAGGCGCTCGACGCCGGTGGCGTTGATCCCGTCCCGGTAGAAGAGCCTGGCGGCCGCCTCAAGGATGCGCTTGCGCGCGCCACGGCCGCCGCGGGCCTCGCTCGCGGCCTCTTGCTGCCGACCTCCCATGGGAGCCAAGTATACCGACAGGTTTACCTTTCGGTGCAATCTTGCTACTCTCAGGTCCTGCCCGATGTACACCGGGCGGTTTACTTCAGGAGGATGTCATGACTGCGCTCGCCGACCAGACCGTGCTCGTGACCGGAGCTAATCGCGGTATGGGCCGCGAGTACGTCCGCCAACTGATCGGCCGAGGTGCGGCCAGGGTCTATGCCGCGGCCCGGGACCCGCGTGGGGTCGAGGCTTTTGATCCGCGGGTGGTGCCAATCGCGCTGAACGTCACCGATCCGGCATCGGTGGCCGCGGCCGCCGCGACGGCAACCGACGTCAGCGTCCTCATCAACAACGCCGGCATCGGCCGGGGTGCCTCGGTGCTTGCCACCGACACCGGCCCTTTGCGCGAGGAGTTGGAAACCAACCTGTTCGGCCCTTTGGCTATGGCCGCCGCCTTCGCCGACGGCATTGCCGAGCGGGCCGGAGCCATCGTTAATGTGTCCTCGGTGCTGGCTTGGCTGCCGGTCGGGGCGAGTTACGGAGTGTCCAAAGCCGCCCTGTGGAGCGCCACCGCCCCGTCAACGTCGACAGCGGCCCGCTCATCTGCACCGGACGGGTGACCAGGCCCGGACGCCGGGTCGCCTTCGCCGAGGGCGAGGTCGTGGACAACCAGGGCAAGGTCGTGGCATCTGCATCGGGAAGCCTGTTGATTTTTGAACTCCCGAAGGGCTGAACAAGTGGCCGACTATGCCACCATCGACGTCTACGACAGCCCGCCGCGTGGTCGTCGGCACTGGAGTGGAATTGTCAAAGACGCTCTGCAGCAGGATTTTCCGGGACTGCGGTCGGTGACGGTCAACCACTCCAATCACATGACGCATTCGCTGAGCCCGACGACTCTCCTGGTTCGGCCCGGCCGCGCCCTCATTGCGGCCTGGGATTCACCCGAGTCGGCGCTGGCGGCCTTCCGCGGACCGCTGGCCTGGGCGGTGGAATCACCGCGGCGCTACAGCCTCGACGGAGAGGTCGTGCGGGTGCGTCGCGAAAAGCCCGACAACGACTGGTACGGATGGAACCCCTCGGCCGAAGGAAGCAGGCCCATAGCCTCCGACGAACCCCTCGTGGTCATCGTGCACGGCATCCTCAAGCCGCGACACCTGGCAGGCTTCCTGAAGAGCAACGTCCACGCCGCCTCCCGTGCGGCGTTTCATCCCGGGCATCGCGGCAGCGTCGACATTTCGTCGCGGCTCCCCTTCGAGCACACCTCCGTGAGCCTATGGGGCACCGCGAAACTGGCTCGCGACTACGCCTATGCACCCGGTGGCCACAAGCACGCGATGGATCATGCCCGTGCCGTAGACACCCACCGCGTCGGTGTCTACCTGCAGGTGCGGCCCTTGGCGAGTTCGGGTTCGCTCGGCCGGGATTCGCCCGCGTTCCCCGATCTACCTCCGGCGGCCCGCACGTAGGCAGGAGAAACAGTGCTGATTGGTGGCGTCGGAGAGTGTGAACTAGTGGTTTGCGAATTCGACTTCTCGGGAATCCCGAGCTACCGCTGGCTGAGCGGGATTGACCATCGAAAGCCGGACACCGTTGGGGCGGTGACCCAGGTAGTCAAGGAACATGCCAACAGTCGCCGTGGCACCCGGCCGCTCCGCCGGCGGAGTCAGGTCGTCGTCGGGGTCACCGATGGCGCAATCATCCTTGATTACCGACACCATTCGCACGCCCTGGGCGCCATTGACGAACAGGTTTGCATAGCCCCCGACCGCTCGCAGCCGACCGAGAAGTATTGACAGCGGCTCCTCTGCGAGGGCGACGACCACGACTTGATCGCCACTATCGCTGGTTACACGGAGTTCATGGTCGGCCAGAGCACCACAGGCAAGGTTCCAATCGACCTCAACGCGAAAAGCATCGATGGCACTAAGCGCTCTCGCCGATGATGCCTTGCTCATGTCCCGATGATACGCAGGCGCTCATGGATAAGTGCCAAAGCAACGGTGTAGGCGCCTTGCACATCTTCTGCACTGTTGAGGGGCGATATTGAGCGCGGCGGTTCGTCGCTGCGGGTATGGAGGTGGCAATGCCCGTGGCAGCAGTCGACGTACTCAACGGTTTCCCATTCGACGGCGGTGAGGACTTGCGCGTTGATGACGAAGTCCATGAGACGCCCTTGCTGCCGCCACGTGATGGTTTGTAATCGCAGCCTGTATGTGTCATCACCTGGTGTTATCCACTGTTTGGTGTGACAATCCGCGCGGTCGGGTGGGCGGTAACCGCCACGATCGCTTTCGATTTCCTTGGCTGCTTCACGCTCAGCGCGGCGCATCTCTCGGCGACCCTGTTGGCCGCGGCGAATCATGCCGAAACGATAGCCGGGCACTGCGACTGGGCCCGGCCAACGATGGGCTCATGCTTGTGCTGGAAGTTTGCAGTAACGTGGCTTCTCGGCCGCCAATGGTTGAGGCGCATGCGCCGCTGCCAGCGTCTTGAATCCGCCACTTTCCCGATACAAACGCCTGTGGATTCGCACGGATTGGTCCACATCGGGATGTCCCCTCGCCAGGGAAACGCCTGGTAGGAGCATACTCTCGCGACACATAGACCCTGGGATACCGTCGAATATGTCAGAAGGTTAGGGGTTCGAATCCCTTCGGGCGCACCAGCTACCAGCGGAAATGCCCCTTTTGCAAGGCTTGGAATTCCCCCGAATCCGCTACATTCCTCCCCTGAATTGGGAAAGACACGAGCCGGTGGGCAAGTTAGTAATTCGTCCAACCGAAACACCCCGCCGGTGAAGTTGGAAGCCTCCGCGGATAGCAGGAACAGCATCATCGACACCTGTTTGGCAATGGTGGCGGGGCGGTGGTTCGGGTCGGCGTAGGCCAGCAAGCTGAAGGTCTTTGCCGGCCCATGTTCGGTTCAATCGGAGGATTTGCCTTGGCCGCCTCCGCGACGAGAACGCCGGCGCGGGCGACCATCGGGGTGTCGGTGGCGGCCATGTTCACGGAGTTGACCCGGATGCCGTGCGGGGCGTAGTCGATAGCGGCGTTTCGGGTCAGTCCGTTGACCGGTGTTGGTTCAACACCCCGCACATCCCCGCCCACCGATGCTTCCTCACCGGATCCGACATCCAACTCGACGCCGACGGCAACTACGAGGTCATCTTGGGCCCGCACGATCCCGGACACCCCAACTGGATTGACAAGGCTGGCCTCACCGAAGGGATCTTCGCCATCCGCTGCTCTCCACCATGTCCTCGATCGGGATCGCCAGCGGGTCCTCGTAGGCCCGGCCATCGGGGAAGCTCTGACCTTCGCAGAACCCGGCGGTTCTCAAGAGCCCGACGGTGTTCGGGTCGTCGTTGCCCGGGCACCAGTGCGGGGGGTGCGGAACCAGCGGGTCGCCGAGGTAAGCCTGTGCGGTCGGGGCGATCACCAGACCTGCGACGGCCAGACCACATGCGACAGCGCGTCGTACGAATTCGGATCGGATCGTTCCTCGCGCCACTGTTGCGACATCCCTTCCCTCACTAGAGCCGCATTGCACCGGTGGCCAGCAGTTCGATCGCCACCGCTGCGCCGATGAGGATGATTCCGAGCAACGCCAACTCCGGTGGTGCGAATACCCGCAGGCCCCGCTCGCGCCGGGCCCGCGCGTACAACAAGGTGGCCGGCGCGTAGAGCAGGCAGGACAACAACAGATGCTTCGGGCCGGCGGCGTAAACCAGGAACGCGGTGTACACGCAGGCCAATGTCGCGATGATCCTGTCGGTGCGCAGCGACCGCTCGTCGCGGTCGTAGGTCTCCCGTCGCACAGTCAGTTTGAGTGCGTATCCGGCGGCCAGCAGATAGGGGATCACCGCGAGAGCTGCGGTCAGGTCGAGGATGAAATCCAGTGCGTTGGAAACGAACAAGAGCAGGATCAGCATCAATTGCACATAGATGGTCACCATGTACAGCGCCGCCGACGGCGTGCCCTTGGCATTGACCTTCGTGAGGAACTCCGGCATGTCACCGGTGGTAGCCGGGACGTAAAGCACCTCGCAGGCCATCAACGTCCACGCCAGATATGCCCCCAAAACCGAGATCACCACGCCAACCTTGATGAAGATCTCTCCCCAGTTGCCCACCAGAGATTCGAAGACGGTCGCCATCGACGGCGGAGTGGCATCCGCCAGTTCAGCTTGCGGCAGGGCGCCGTATGAGACAAGCGTCACCAGCATGAAAACCGATAGCACGGAAAGGAATCCGAGGACGGTCGCCCCGCCGATGTCGGATCGCTTGCGGGCGTACCGGGAGTACACGCTGGCGCCTTCGATACCCAGGAAGACGAACACCGTGATCAGCATCGTCCCCTTTGCCTGTTCGAACACCGCGGAGAACGAGTGCTCCGCCCCGCCCCAGAAGTTGCCGGTGAAGACACCGCCGTTGAACATGACGAGGCCGACCACGATGAAGACCGCGATCGGGACCATCTTGGCGATCGTGACGACGCGGTTGATGGCGGCCGCCGCGTGGACGCCCCGCAGCACCATGAAGTGAAAGAGCCACACCCCGATACTGGACAGGCCGATCGCCAGCACTGTCTCACCGCGACCCAGTGCCGGGAAGATCGCGCCGAGAGTGGACATGGTGAGCACCCAATAGGACACGGTGCCGGCCACCGCGGAGGCCCAATATCCAAAGGCCGCGTTGAACCCGACGTAATCCCCGAATCCGGCTTTGGCGTAGGCGAAGATACCGGCGTTGAGATCGGGCTTGCGGACAGCCAATGACTTGAAGACCAGGGCCAGCATCAGCATCCCGGAACCGGCGATGGCCCAGGCGATCATCGCGCCCAGAGCCCCTGTCTCCGCGCCGAATCGGCGAGGCAGAACGAAGACTCCGGATCCAACGATCGAGCCGACCACCATCGCGGTCAGGGTGCCGACGCTGACCTTCTTGCCGGCCGTGACGCCGGGTCCCGTCTCGGCAGTGGTCATGGATCAGCGGTAGTCGATGACGACGCGGCCGTCGATCTGCCCGCGTTCCATCCGGCCGAAGATCTCGTTGATGTCTTCCAGTTTCGCCGCCTCGACGATCGGGTGGATGAGACCGCGGGCGTAGAAGTCCAGCGCCTCGGCCATGTCCTGGCGGGTGCCGACGATGGAGCCGCGAATAGTCAAGCCGCGCAACACCACATCGAAGATGGGCAGCGGGAATTCCCCCGGCGGCAGGCCGACCAGAACGATCGTTCCGCCGCGGCGCGCGAACCCGATGGCCTGGCGAAACGGTGCGGGGCTGACCGCGGTGACCAGCACGCCGTGCACCCCTCCGGTGGCCTGCTGAACCTGCTCAACGGCATCGGGGCTGCGGCCGTCGACGGTGACCTCGGCGCCCAGTCGGCTGGCGAGGGCGAGTTTGGCGTCGTCGATGTCGACGGCCGCCACGCGCAGCCCCATCGCACGCGCGTATTGGACGGCGACGTGCCCGAGGCCGCCGATCCCGGAGATGGCCACCCACTGACCGGGGCGGGTGTCGGTCATCTTCAGGCCCTTGTAGACGGTCACCCCGGCGCACAGGATCGGCGCCACCGCAAGGGGATCCACGCCGTCGGGGATGCGCGGCGCGTAGGTGGCATTGACCAGCATGTAGGTGCCGAAGCTGCCGTTGACGCTGTAGCCGCCGTTGAGCTGGCTCTCGCACAGCGTCTCCCATCCGGTGCGGCAGTATTCGCATTCACCGCAGGCCGACCACAGCCAGGCGTTGCCGACCTTGTCGCCGACTTTCAGATCCTCCACGCCCGGACCGACGGCGACGACGGTGCCGTAGCCCTCATGGCCGGGCACGAAGGGCGGTTGCGGTGTGACCGGCCAATCGCCGTGCGCAGCGTGCAGATCGGTGTGGCAGACCCCGGAGGTCTCAAGTTTGACCAGTGCCTCGCCGGATCCGGGGGTGGGCAACTCGATTGTGGTCACCTCTAACGGCGCGCCCAGGGCCGGTACGACTGCGGCCAGCATTGCCGTGGTGTCGATATCGTGTCGGTCCGACATTTTGGTGTTCCCTCTCGCGGGAGTGGTTTCTAACAACGCCCACATAATTTCGGACGCGCACCGTCTCAGACGGCGGAATGTCCAATTTCGGCAGTTATGAATAGCGACGAGAGAGTAATTCGACGAAATGTCAAAACGCCGGGCCTCGACGGGTGGGCTCCTCAGCCTGCTGTGGCGCAGCGGCGGGGGGCTTGCTGTGACAGCCGGTTCACGAGCTCATAGAAGATCAGCGCGGATCGGGGCGCGACGCTGCCACGCAGGATCACGGTCCACACTTGGGCAAGTCTCGCGAAGACGTCCTCGCCGGTAGCGTCCGACAGCAGGCGGGTGCCCAGCAGTCCGACCAGGATGGTGTGCCCGACGGCGTCCGGGTCGACATCGCCCAGCAGCTCGCCCTGGGCAATGGCCTTCTGGACGTAGTCCACCAGGGCCAAGCGCCGCCGGGTGTCGAAGGTGTCCTGCGCGGCGGGGCTGACCTGGGTCAGGGACTGCCGGAGCAGGTTTCCCACCCGAACCACTTTGTCGTACTGGGTTGTTTCGGCCACGACGAAGGTCATGCGGATGAGGAATTCCAGCGGTGAGGTCGCTGCCCTCGCCGCGGTGAGGGCAGCTTCGCACCTGGCGTCGGCCTGCTCGAAGATCGCTGGCACCACCGATTCCTTGGTGGGGAAGTAGTAGTAGTAGAACGCGGTCCTTGCCATCCCAGCCAGATCAACGATGTCGTTGAGCCCGGTGCTTCCATAGCCGCGCTCTTCGAACAAGTCGACAGCTGCGTCGATGAACTTCTGCCGCGTCGCGTGAGCTCTCGCTTGAACGACCATGAGTCACCACCACCCCGGCTTTGTCGCTGTTCGGCATTCTGTCACGCTGCGACAGCCCAGGTGGCGTTGAATCGATTGCCGTTGCGGTCGTGCACGGTGCGGAACCGATACGGCGTGCCGGATCACCAAGGACGACTCGTGGTGTCGGCCCTGCGGGGAGCAGGGCAGTCCGCGAGACAGCGTGACCCGCGAACTGGCGCATGAACCGTTCGGGTGGCGGCCCACCACGTTGCTGGTCACGATCCGCCGTTACCGTTGCGCCGGTTGCGCCCATGAGTGGCGCCAGGACCTCAGTAGCGCGGCGCTGCCGCGCGCCAAGCTGTCGCGGCGCGGCCTGCGGTGGGCGTTGGAAGCCATTGTGTGCCAACACCTCAGCGTGGCCCGGGTCGCCGAGTCGCTGGCGGTGTCGTGGAACACCGCCAACAATCAACAATGCGGTGCTCGCC
>CAIOYU010000333.1 GCA_903862565.1 uncultured Actinomycetes bacterium
CGAGCAGGTTTGCCTGCGCGCGGGTAATTGTCGCCGACTGGTTGTTGATCTGCGCGAAGTGACATTCTTCGCGTGCGCCGGCATTCCCGCCCTCGACGATATTGAAAACCGTTGCCGCACTGCCAACATTCGGTCCAGAGTCGAACCGGGACGCGTTGTCTCGCGAACGCTGGAAATCTGCGGTCACGGGCACGCTCCGGGAGTGTTTGCGTGACGAACCGGTGGCGACTATCGCGTTTGAGAATCCCTCGTGGCGGGTACCCGGCAGAGGTAAGGCATCGAGATGTGCGCTCCGACAGGGTCGGCGGCGTCGGTGAGCACGGAAGCCGGGAAGTTGAGGGGAATGCAATGACTACATCGGGGGCCCTTCTTCGTCGGACAGGTGCGCTGGTCAGTGGATTGGCCATTGCGGGAACAGCATTGGCGGGCTGCAGTAGTAGTAGCCCCAAAGAAGAAATGGGCAGCCCGGTCACGACGACGGTTAACCCTTTGGGGGGAAACTCGTTCGTTCCCTCGGTTGTCGCACCGGGGCCGCAGACTGCCCTGCCGGGCAACGTCATCACCGGCGGATAGCTGCGCTGGAAACACCAAACATCGACGCTAAAGGAAAGTAAATGATCGCTCTCGGAGCTGTCCTTCTCGCTCTCGGATTCGTTTTCAATATCTCGCCATTGTGGTCGATCGGAGTCGTCCTGGTGGTGATCGGCGGTGTGCTCTGGCTGCTGGGGTCGCTGGGCCATGCCGTCGGCGGCCGCCGGCACTACTACTAACGCCGGCGAGTGCCCGTGCCCGGTGCACTTCCCAGTCCATTGGGGCGTTCGATTCACCCAATCAGGAGGCGGACATGACTCGTATTCTCGCAATAGTGCTGATGGTGTGGCTCGTCATCGGCGCAGTCGCGGCTTTTCAGCGCGGGTACCTGACCCAGGCCAGTCAAACCTGCGCCGGCGCCGGGACGATCGCCGGGACCGTGATCGCGGGACCCCTGAACTACTTCGGGGTCAGTCCGACAGTCGCCAACTGCAATGTGCCCCAACCGAGCTGACCAAACGACACCGTCGGAGCTCGATGAGTCAGTACCGATCATCATGTCCGAGAGTGAAATCCGAACACCGAGAAATGCCGCGCAGGAACGCTGGGACAACGAAGGCGGAACTACTGGATAGTTCGCCACCGATCCATTCCGCGGTTTTCCAGGGGAGGTGATGTGCTGTGCGATCGTCGTCGATACAACAAAGCCACTTGTCACGGTGGCCGGCATTCACCACGGGTGCTTTTCTGGGATTTCTGTTCGGCGTGATCCTCGGACTCTCGTCATGCCAGTCCGCCGAATGCCAGGGTTCCACCGTGGGGCAGCAGTCGGGGGTGGGTGGCGTCAGCCTGCACCTGCTCTGAGCAGCACCGGAGCGGATTTTGTCGTCCCGAACCGGTGGCCGTAAGCTGGATTACGCCGAATGTCCTCTACCTGGATCCGGCTCGCGAGGGCTGTCGTGACCAGTCGGCGATCATCGGTCCCGAGCGTCACGGATTCTGAGGGGTCGGGTGTAGCGATGGATGCGGAGAGTCCTCAACGGGGCTCGGCATCGGTATTGGTCCGCTTGGGACGCGGCGCTGTTGTGGTGTTGCTGGTTTTGTTCGTCCTGGACCTGTTGGGGTGGGCAACCGGGACCACCTGGATGACGCGGCTGTACCCGACCTGGCCGCAAATGACACCGTGGAGTGCTCTGCTGCTCGCGGTCCTCGGCACGGCGCTCCTGTTGCAGTCGGGGAACCCGTCACCCAGTCGGACACGGGCCTGTCGTCTCTTGGCGATGGCGGCCGGAGGCGTGGCCGCCGTTCTCCTTGCCCAGTACGCGATGGGTCCGTTCGGTCTGGATCAGCTGTGGTTCCCGGAGTCGATGCGTGCGTTGAACTCGCCCTGGCCGGGCCGGCCCAGCCTGCAGTCGGCCCTGTCGTTCGTTCTTCTGTCGGTCGCGATCGCTTTGTCGGACGTCGACCTCCCGCGGGTCCGGCGGATCCGGGCGGGGTTCCTGGTCGCCGCGATGGCCGTTCCGACCATCACGGTGCTGGCCTATCTTTTCGACCCGCCTGCTCTGGTTCTGGTCGCACGCTCCACGGGCATGGCCGTCACGACGGCGCTGGGGCTGCTTCTGCTCGGCGCGGCGACATTGCTCATCCGACCCGAACGGGGCCTGGCCGGGTGGTGGCTGTCACAGCCCAACAAATGGTCGCTGTTCCGAATGGCCGTCATTGTCGCCGGGTTTCCGTTGTTCGTCGGACTGGCGCGACACGTATTCCTAGCGCTTGGCGCCGGACTGGATACGGCGCTGGCCCTGTCTACGGCGGTGGGCACCATGGTCGTCGGCATGTCGATGTTCACCGTCAACCGGCAGGAGCAACGGCTCATCGCCGCGAATGAGTCGGAGCGGGCGCTGCTGCGCGCTAACTCCGACGGCATGCTCGACCCCCAGGCACTTCTCGAGGCTGTCCGCGACCCCCAGGGACGGGTGGTCGATCTCGTCTGTCGCAGCGCGAACCGTGCGCTGTGTTCCTACCTCGGCATC
>CAIOYU010000334.1 GCA_903862565.1 uncultured Actinomycetes bacterium
AGATGGGAATCAGGCCGTGCTTGCGCTGGATGCGCTGAATCTGCTTGTCCCGCAACAGTCGCAGCGCCCTGCGTAACTGCAACCGGGTCTGGTGCGGTTCGATGACGGCGTCGATGAACCCGCGTTCGGCGGCGATGTAAGGGATCGCGATGTTGAGGTTGTAGCCCTCGACGAAGTCGGCGCGGATCTTCTGGACCTCGGGCGCGGTCGGGTCGGGGAAGCGCTTGACCAGGAGTTGCGCCGCACCCTCGGCGCCGATCACCGCGATCCGCGCCGTGGGCCAGGCGAAGTTCATGTCGGCGGTCAACTGCTTGGAGCCCATGACGGCGTACGCCCCGCCGTAGGACTTGCGGATGGTGAGCGTCACCTTGGGCACGTCGGCCTCGACGACGGCGTAGAGAAAGCGGCCGCCGCGCTTGATGATGCCGTTCTTCTCCTGCTCCACACCGGGCAGGAAGCCGGGGGTGTCGACCACGAAAACCAAAGGGACGTTGAAGGAGTCGCAGAAGCGGACGAAGCGGGCGGCTTTGTCGGAAGCCTCGTTGTCGATCGCCCCGGACATGTGCATCGGCTGGTTGGCGACCACCCCGACCGAACGGCCGTCGACGCGGGCGAAGCCCGTGATGATCGCCTGGCCGGCCTGCGCGGCGACGTCGAGGAAGTCGCCGTCGTCGAAGATCCGGATCAGGATCTCGTGCATGTCGTACGCCATGTTGTCGGCGTCCGGCACGAGGCTGTCCAGTTCGAGGTCGTGCGGAGTGACCTCGGGCTCCAGGCCCGGGTTTATCACCGGCGGATCATCAAAGGTGTTGGCCGGCAGGAACTCCAGGTAGTCCCGGACGTACTGGTAGGCGGCCTTCTCCGAGTCGACGACCTGATGGATGTTGCCGTAGCGCGCCTGGTAGTCCGCCCCGCCCAACTCGTCGAGGCTGACCTCCTCACCGGTGACGTCCTTGATGACGTCGGGGCCGGTGACGAACATGTAGCCCTGATCGCGAACGGCCACGATGAGGTCGGTCTGAATCGGCGAGTACACCGCTCCGCCGGCGCACTTCCCGAGGATGATCGAGATCTGCGGCACCACACCGGAGAGCAGTTCGTGACGCCGGCCGAGCTCTGCGTACCAGGCAAGTGAGGTGACGGCGTCCTGGATGCGGGCGCCACCGGAGTCGTTGATGCCGACGATCGGGCAGCCGACCATGGCCACCCACTCCATGAGCCGGGCGACCTTGCGCCCGAACATCTCTCCGACCGAACCGCCGAAGACTGTCTGGTCGTGCGAGAACACCCCGACTGGCCGGCCGTTGATGGTGCCGTGACCGCAGACCACGCCATCGCCGTAGAGGGCGTTCGGGTCGCCGGGGGTGCGGGCCAGGCCGCCGATCTCCAGAAAGCTGCCAGGGTCGAGCAGGTCGTGGATGCGGGCGCGGGCACTCGGGATGCCCCGCTTGTCGCGCTTGGCGGCCGCCTTCTCACCGCCGGGTTCCTTCGCCAGTTCCAGCTTCTCGTGAAGTTCGGCCAGCAGTTCGGCGGTGGTTCGGTTCGTCACTTCGCCTCGCCTTGGATCTGATTTATGGCTGCGCTCATGTGAGCGCCCACCTTGGCAATGTACGGCTCGTCGATCGCCTGGATGTGCTCGCCCCCGATGGGAACGACCTCGAGATCGTCGACGAACTCGCCCCACCCGCCGTCGGGCTTGCGGGTGCCGTAACGGGGCTCGAACATGATGGCGTCGTCGTGGTAGCGATCGGCCATGTAGAGGGTGACGTGGCCGTCATAGGGCTCGATCTTGGCGGTGTCGATCGCCCTGTTGTCCAGGTAGGACGTGCGCTG
>CAIOYU010000335.1 GCA_903862565.1 uncultured Actinomycetes bacterium
CGAGGCCCGCAAACCCACCGAACTGCGGGCGTTGTTCTCAGCCTGCAACCGCGGCGAGGTGTCGGTGCTGATCGGCTCCACCGAGAAGATGGGCACCGGGGCCAACATTCAGACCCGCGCGGTCGCACTGCATCACGTCGATGTTCCGTGGCGACCGGCCGACCTCGAACAGCGCGAGGGCAGGATTTTGCGGCAGGGCAACCAGAATGGAGAGGTCGAAATACTGACCTACGTCACCGAGGGCACCTACGACACGGTGATGTGGCAGAAGGTTCAGGCCAAGGCACTGTTCATTGAGCAGGTCCGCCGCGGCGACGGCATCGACAACGAGGTGGACAGCCTCGACGGCGGCGACATCGGGACCGCCGCCGCCGAAACGAAAGCGGTCGCGACCGGCGACCCGCGCTATCTGCGCCAGGTGGAACTCGAGGACACCGTCAAACGACTGGAGGCTCTGGAACGCGCCCACCATGAGTCGCTGCGGCGCCGCGACTGGCTGGTGGCCGGGCATGAGCGCTCACTTCCGCAGCGCCGCAACGATGTTGACGAGTTAGCCCCGATCGCTGCGACGGTGGCGGAGCGCACCGCTGCGGGCCAGCACCCCGAGCTCGTCATCGCTGCCGCCGCCTACCCGGACGCCGGGGCGGCCTCGGCGGCGTTCACCGCGGCGTGCCGGCGGGCCTTCGACGAGGCCCGCGACCGGGCATCCAGCCAATTCGAGCCGATCGGTGCCTCCATCGGCGGCCTGGACGTCGTCGCCGCCCGTGACCACATCAACGGCTGCCTCCTGGTGCGCCTGGCCGTACCGTCGCGGTTCGCCGAGATCAGCCGCGAGGATCTCATCGCCGCCGCCGACACCGGCGGAGTGAAGGCCCGCGGCTTGATGACACGGCTGGAAAACATCTATGCCCAACTGCCCCGGCATCTGCACAGCATGCGCGCCGACCTCGACCGCGACCAGAGCGAGTACGACGACCTGCTGGCCCACCCGCCGGAGCCGTTCGCCCACACCGGCGAACTGACCGACCGCCGCGCCGAACTGGCCGGGCTGACCCTGGATCTGAAACTGGCCGCCGAAAGCCCGGCGGCCCTCGCCGCCGCCGCTGCCGCCGCCGACCGCATGGCCGCCCGCGGCCGCAAACCGGGATGGTCGCTGCTGCACAATCCCACCCCGTTTCTGGTCGATGCGGCCGGCTTCCCCGACGCGGCAACCATGCGTGCGGCAGTCAAAGCCGCCGAACACATCGCGATGCGCGCGACCCTGGGCCCCGAGGTGATTGCGGGCTACCCACTGGCGGGGGAGTTGCACCAGATGCGCGAGGAGGTGGCGGTAATCGAGTCGGCGGGCGGGCGCAGCCCGGCCGCGGTGTACGCCAACCCTCGCAAGTCTGATCTGACCTACGGCGATTCCGGGATGGCGCTGCCCGATCCGGTGCGCGCAGTGGTCGGCCGGATCACCGGCAGCGCAATGAGTGTTCAGGTACTGACGATGGGCGAAGACTGGAAGATCATTCCGGCTGATCGCGGCGCAGTCATCAAAGCCGTCTCGCTGACCGCGCACCACCACAACGCCAAGGTGCTGGCAATCCGCATCACCGACACCGATGCGCGCATCCCGCCGGGCATGCCGGCGACCAGTGCGGATCGCTACGCCCACCACTACGCCACACCGTCGGACGCCATCGACAAACTCCGCACCGGGGTGTGGAAGCTACCGCCGGGCAGCCTCGTGGTCATCGACGCCGCCGACCACCTCGACGCCGAGCACCTTCGCTGGTTCACCAGCAACGCCGCCGCCACCAACACCAAAGTTCTGCTCGTCACCGACGACACCGCCGCCGCCGGGGCGAACCGCGCCCTGACGACGGCGCTGGCCGACACCTTGTCGTGGTCCGCCCGTCTCGGCGGCACCGCCCGCGAGGACTCCGACAGTGCCCTGGCCCGAGTACAGCGCTACACCGCCGACCTGACCGAGGCCGTTGATGACGCCGCCCACCGGGAAGCCACGGCGCTGCTGTCCCGCCGCGACACCCTCGCCGCCGACTACACCCGACTGGCACTGCCGGCCCGTGACATCGACCGGCCACCGCCGGACACCGGCCTGAGCCTGTAGCACTGCACGCCTACGAGAGACGAAGGAGCGATGACGAATGACCACTCAGGCCGAAGCCGACGACTTCCTGGCCCGCCTCGACGCAGAACCGTTGACCGCCAACCAGATTGCGGATCGCTATGAAGCGTTCCGGTCCCGCGACGCGGTGCTCACCGCGCAACACGAACGCCTCGCCGCCGCCGCGCACCGCGGCGTAACCGGCCAGGAATTGGACACATTGCTGGACACGCTGTACGACGGCTTCACCGACTTCCTCGCCGGCTACCGGGGCGAGCAACGCGCGGAGTTGAACCGGTTCCCGCCGGGCCACCCCACGCCGTGGCGGCTGGGCCGCCTGCACCAGGATCTCGACATCCTCGCTACCGCCGCGGGCCACAGCCCGGCAGCGGTGTATCGGGATGCACCGGAGTCGGCGCACACCGACCTCTCGGTCGTCGGTCGCGCCGCCGTTGCCTCCATCACCAGTAGCGCCATGAGCGTGCAACCTCTGAAGATTCTCGACGATCCGCGCGGATACGGCGCCCTCGGATCGCGCAGCATTGAAGGCGACCCAGTCGGTGCCACCGGCCGTGACACCCAGCGCAATCTGAACATCCGCGACGTCGAACATGAGGCACGGTTCCTCACCGCAACCGAGAACTGGACTGATGAAGAAGTCGAGCAGACGATGGGCACCGATTACGCCCAGTCACGGCGAGACCGCCGCACCCTGGCCGACACCCGCGCCGAAGGCCGCCGGATTCTTCGCGCGGTGTCCCTGGCCGCGCACTACAGCGGTCACCGCGTCCTGGCCATCCCGGCCACCGCCGAAGCCCGCAACGAGGCCCAGACCCGCCGCTACGCCCACCACGTCGCCACTGATCCGCTGGCCGCGATCGACAAGATGGCGACCGGCGAGTGGAAACCACCACCGGGCTCGTTGCTAATCGTTGACGACGCGGATGAACTCGGCGCCGAAGAACTGCGGCAACTCAGCACCCTGGCAGCGACGAGGAACGCAAAACTGCTGCTCGTCACGGCCGATCACGCCGGCATGGGGCCGGCCGATCTGTCACGGCGATCCCGGCAGGTTCGGGACCGCCCCACCCGGGACCGCACCGATGTTATGACCCACAGCCTGCCCTGGGGGCAATGCCTGGGCGCCCACAACGACGTCGCCCGCGCCGCCACGGCCGCCGACAACTTCCACGAAATCGAGAAGTACCTGGCCGGGCTGGCCGTCGGTCGCCCCGCCGGCCGCGAAGCACCCGACGACATCGCCCACCGCGAAGCCGCCGCGCTGCTCACCCGCCGCGACGCCGCCCTCACCACCTACCGGGAACTGTCGTTTCCATCATGGGCCCGCGCCCGCGATGTACCCACCCCCAGTCGCGACGCAGGACTCAGCCTGTAGCGGTGATCTACAGATCCTTCACAGTGGCGTTGATGCCAAGTTCGGCGAGCGTCTCCTGGATCTTCTGCGCGGTCTCTGCGCGCAGCAGAAGTTGCAGCGTGCCTTGGAGATAACTCACCTGTCGCTCATCGAGGGCGAGGTATAGCGTTCGAAAGAGAGCGGCGAATCCATCAGCGGTATCTTCTGAATCGGCCAGAAGGCTTGCATTGAAAGAGAATGCGAACTGCTTTTCCCGGGACGTCAGTGGGGTGGGGGGGGTCGGCACCCCAGGGGCGTGATGATCGCCGGGCTTCTCGGACCCGGGGTGATTCGTTGTTCCGCCGTCCTGGCACGGTCCGGCGTGGCCTGGTCCGCCGCAGGTCGAGCAGTTCGCAGTCGGCTGTGTGGCGGGCCGCCCTAGCCGAAGTCCTGTGCTGGCGAGATTGACTTGGTTCGGGGCGGTGACGGTGACCGCGGTTCCCGTGGCGTCCACTACGGTGAGATCGCCGTCGGTGACGGCGGTGTAGATGGCTTGTTGGAGGTCCGAGTCGCCTCCGTACAGCAGTGGAAGTCGGGGGGCGTTGTAGAACGCGGCCCGAAGATCCGACAGGGTCTTTCCGTAGTCGGTGTCCCGCAGGTTGTGGAGGAGGGCCTTGGCACCGAATTGGCCGGCGTCAAAGGCCTTCTCGCGCCCGACGAGCCCCTTCCAGACCATCGTTCCGTTTAGTGCAGTCAAGGTGTCGTCGTCGAAGGTCAACTGATCTAGATAGCGCTCGCCGTCAGGGTCGGGCTGAGCGAGGTAAACGACGTGTTGGTAGCCGCGCTTGATGGCCTTCTCCAACTGTTCGCGGGCGCTGGTCAGTTCTTTGTTGCCGATGGCTTTTAGTTCCTCGTCGGCCTGGACCTCGGGGGCAGCAAGGGCTTTTCGGCGGGCGAGATATTCGGCGGCGAGGCCCCGGGCCAGGGCGCGCCGTTGGGTATTCATTACTGCATAGGCGACGCTGCTTGCCCATTGGACGGGCAACTGTTGGGTTCCTTGGCCGAGCCCCATGGCCGCGCTCAACGCCTCCAGGGTTTCGGCTTCGGCGCCGTTTCGGAGGCTGAATTGGGCCGGGTCGAGGATGACCAGTCTGGTTATGTGGGCGGTGTCGATGCCCGCAGTGGTGAGAACGTCTGTGCTGCTTCGTTGGGTATCGGCGCGGATGAAGCGGTGTTCACGGAAGGGGCCGGTGGTGGATAGGCGCTCGATGAACTCGGCGAGCACCTCGTCGCGTTCGACGTCGGTGATGGTGCGCCGGATGTTGTTGACCAGCATGCGGTGGGTGAGTCGTGTCGACAGGAAGTAGCGGGCAGGTTTGTTGTTGCCTTGGCCGGGGATGACGTCGAGTGCACTCATCCCCCGGTCGGGGTGGACCAATTCGTCGACGACAACGTCGGCATCGCTGATGGTGTAGCCGATGTCGGGCACGCTGGTAGCGGCCTTTACTTCGGGAGCGCTGGCACCTCGGCCGCGCCCTGGCCGCAGTGTGCCGACGATACTGGAGAGGAAAATGTAGGTGGCGGCCCGTTCGGCGGCGCGGGGATTTGCGTCGGTCCATAGTTGGGGTTCTCGGGCGAGATCTTGGCGGCGGGCGGTGCCCGCGGTGTCTTCGTTGTTAACGACCTCGATTTCAGCGAGGCTTCGATAGTTGGCGATAGTCCGTTCGTCTTCGACGAGTCCGCTGCCGAGGAGTGCTTCGCGCACGGTGCTGTCGGACAGCGGCAGGTCGCCGGGGCCGATGAGCGGGGGCACCCATTGACCGGCCTTGCCGCGCTCTTGTTGCGCGTAGACCGTGGCTGCGAAAATACGAATGGTCGATCGCACCCGTTGGAAGCCCGTGACCTTGCTCCACTCGTCTTTGGCCAGGGCCAGCAGCATGGGGTGGAATGGATAGCAGTCGGCGACCTCCTCTTGCCATTTTGTGCGCCAGGTGGCGCCGATCGTGTCCCAGACTGTTCTGGTCCATCCCTTGTCTCTAAAGGTCGATTCGTAGAGTGCGGCGGTGGCCGCGACGACCTCGGTTGCCGGGGCGGCGTCGAACAGTCGCCGGCGCAGGATGTCGGCGAAGTCGCCGACTTCCGTGACAGTGGCGGGGGTGCCGTTACGTTCGAGCAGTGAGTTGAGGTCTTCTCTCCGGTCCTGGGCGGCTTTTGACAGAGCGGTCTTATCGGCATCGGAGGCGATCATGACAACAATCAGCGCGACGTGGGAGACGTCATTGACCACATCGAGCAACGCGCGCAGGAAGGCCATGTCCTGGGCCGCCAGTTCAGGCTTGCCACTCCCGTCGAGCCCGTTGCCGACATAGTCCAGAACCTCATCAACGATGATCAAGACGGGCCGGTTAACCGCCTTGATCGCCTCCGCGATTTTGTGTTTGTCACTCCAGTAGGGCTGATACCGCTCGAAAAGCGTGTAGTCCCTCGAAAAGAGCCGCCACAAGAATCGCTCGTAGAGATTGACGGCAGGTCCGTCGAGTTCTTGGACGGGCGCACCAGGAGTCATGTTGTCGCACGGCAGTACGACCACATGGGGCGTATGTAGGTCCGCCGCGATCCGGGTTCCGATGCGGGACTGGATGCGTTGAGTAACACCCCGGCCGAGTTCGGTCCCCAACAATGCTGAGGGGTGTGCGGCCAGGTGATAAGCGCCGATACAAGCGTGCGACTTGCCGCCGCCCATACCCTGGTCGAGTCGGGTGACGGCGCGGGCTTTGAGATAAGCATCCCCACCGCCAATGCGGATGGCTACTTCCGACAGCAGGTCGATGAGACGTTCTGTCGGGTGCGTTATTTCGCCGTAGTAGGCGGCCTCGGCGTAGGGCGGGAGGGAACCGCCGGCACCATGGACCGCCGCAAACAGAGACATCTGCACGTCGTCGATTTGTCCTGCAGCATTGAGGATTTCAGGCCGCAACTTGAGCGCTTTCCACCAGGGTGTCACCTTAGGGGTCATGGCTGTCCTCCTGGTTCTTTAGGGGTTCCGGGCATGGGCTCGTGGCTGCCGTCACAGCAGCCTGAGTTGGTCGTCAGCGGCCTTCTGCCGGCTGACGGTCTCAGCCCGATTCTCCGCAACCGTAGTGGCCGCGGTACCGATCGCCGCTCGCGTTCGCAGGACCCGCGTAAATGCGACCCCATCGGAGTCGGTGTCGGGTAGCCGGTCGGCGAGAAACTGGATGGCCGCCCAGAGCTGGGTGTCGTCCGAGGTTCGGTTAGCGTCCAGGAGTACCTGCCCCATCGACTCGGCGCCGTCGTTCGATGCGGCCGCCAGCGCCAACGCCACGTCGATCACGGCGGAATCGGCGCCGATCCGGCCGCTGAACTCTCGGGCCATAACGAACCGGATCCCCTTGTCTGCGTCGCTAACGAGGTCTTTGACGGCGTCCATTTCCAGTGAGGAAGCCAGTGCCTGCCAGCGGAGTTCACCTTTAGACTGGGCTTGCCGGCCGTAGATGCGGACCCACCAGAGTGCGAAACGTGTGCGGGCGTCGAAGTTTTCCAGCGGCTGGTGATTAACTTCGACGGCCATGATCTCTTGTGTGGCGCTTCTCGCCAATGGCAGGAAGGTAAAGATGTCGACGGGATCGCCTTTGGCGTCGAGAACCGCGCTGTAGTGTCCGACCACTTCCATGGCAGGCCCGGAGGCGGCCATCAGCATGTCGGCGGGGGCCAGGCCCCACCGTTCCCAGTCCGGGTATCTGCTCTTGATCTCGGCCTTAATTTCCGCTTCAACCGACCCCTTGTTGCCGCGGGGCCGGCCTGGGGGCGCTGGGCGGCAGGCCATCGTGAGTGTCGTCTCGATGTTGGCCTTGCCCTGTTGGCCTCCTGATTCGGTGTTGGCGGGCCAGGATGCGGTCATGACCAGGCCGGCTCGGTCCATGGAGTGCAGAAGGCGTTGCCAGACTTCAGGTTCGCCGTGGCCGAAGACGATGGTGACGACACCGTCGTCACGCACTACCTTGCGCATCTGCGCGAATGCCTCGCTGATCAGGGAGTCGTAGTGTTCGCGGGTGCGGTGCTCGTTCGGGGCCTCTCCGCGCACCCTTTTGACGATGATTTCTTCGGACTTCTCTTGGCAGCCGTCCGGATCAGCAGTAATAACTAATTCGGGCCAAGTGGTGTTCAGGCACCGCTTCATCCAGACATAGAACAGATCCGAGGCGTCGGCGTAGGCGATCATTTGGTCATAGGGCGGGTCGGTGACCACGGCGGTGAAGGCCCCGGCTGTGAAGGGAAGTGCTGTGGCGCTGCCTCGCTGCACGGAGGCCGGCGTGCCGCGAAGGTC
>CAIOYU010000336.1 GCA_903862565.1 uncultured Actinomycetes bacterium
ATCTGGCGCGGACGACGTTCGACCAGTGGCTCGACGGCCAGGTCAAGTGACGGAACGTCGACAACAAACCAGCATGTCAAGAATCCGCACGCGCTGACCCAGTCAGAGATCGAGGACGAGCGTCTCGGACTTCGCGCGGGACACGCACAGGCACATCGAGCAGTTGGCGGCGCGCTCCTGCGGCGTCAGCACGGCGTCGCGGTGATCCGGTTCGCCCTCGAGTACCGGGGTGACGCAGGTGCCGCACACCCCCTGCGAACAGGCCCACTGAACCGGGATGCTGTTTTCCTCCAGCACATCGAGGATCTGCCGGCCGGCAGGGATGTGCAAGGTGAGCCCGCGGCGGGCCAGCACCACATCGAACGGGCGACTCTCGGTGATGTCGAACACCGGGGCGCTGAAGTACTCCCGATGGATAGTGTCCAGCGGCCAGCCCAAGCCCAACGCCTGCGCGCTGACCCAGTCCATGAAGCCCGCCGGCCCGCACAGATACAACTCCGTCCCGGCCTGCCAGGTGCCCAGAGTCGACGCGGCGGACAGCGCGGTCCGGCCCGGGCTGGCATCGAGATGCACCGAGATCGCGTGCGCAAAGGGCAGATCCATCAGCTCGGCACCGAACGGGGATCGGTCTGACCAAGCCAGTACAGTTAGCGATTCCATAGAAGTCGATGGAATGCTTCACGATCCGCTAGGCGGATCGTTCCAGGGCACCTGCAATGCCTGGAACCGTTCCTTCTGTCGGCAACTTCCACCGCTGGCGGTGTCTGCTGTCGAGCAGTTGGAAGGTGATCTTCCGCGAGCGTGGTCCCGTGTGTTCCGGTGTAAGCCGAGAACGTCTCGACTGGATCACCCGAGACGCATTCACGTCCGCATGAAGTTTCAGACCGCAGAATCGGCAACGGAATTTCCTGCCGCTGCGGTTGTTCTTGGCGGTGTAGCCACAGCCGGAGCATTCACAGCTCGTCCAGGGGCTAGGCACCTCAGTGACGGCAATGCCGTATTTACCGGTCAACGTTTTCAGTCGTGTTTTGAGAACCCCGCGGCCGGTGCGCGTGATGATCCGGTTCATCCGGCGTGACAGGCCACCGCCACGGAAGTCCAACTTCTCGGTGACCAGCTCTCTGACGGCGGCCTTGCCCCTACGGGCGGCGATCTGGTTGAGCAGGCGCCCAATCTCGTTGGTGGCGTAGTCGGAGATCCGTTTCTGCAACGCCCGGTAGCGGGCGTCGGTTTTGAGTGACACGCCACGCCGCTGAAGGTCAGCAGCGTAAGGGGTCAGGATGGCGTCGAGTTCGCGAAGACGGGCGAGCGTGGCAGTTCCGAGGAGATCGCCGGTGCTCAGAGCGAACAGCGCTGAGGACACCCCGAAGTCCGCTCCTACGGACTGTCCGGTGGTACGCGGAGCGGTCGTGGGGGTTTCCAGCAGCAGGGAGAGTTCCACGCCAGCAGGCTGCTGGTGGTTGTTGCGCACCAAATGTAGCTGCACCGCGCCACAGATCTTTCCGCCGGCGTCGATGGCCGCAGTGCGTCGCCGCTCGAAGTATGTGTTGCGCAGCAGGGGGATCCGCGCCGGCTTGCCCGAGGTGAGGGTTGCGACCTGCACCCACCAACCCACTGCTCCCTTGTGGGTGGCGGTGGTGGCTTCGGTGGCTTTGGCGACGATGGAGTCCAGCTTCAGCGTGTTCACGCCGCGTAGGTCGGGGAACCTCCAGTCACGCTGAGCGCGACGGGCCATCTGGCGTGCCAACGCCAATTCTTCGGCGTCGACTTCCAGCCACACCGCGCTAGGGTTGTCTTCTGCTCTTTTCTCACTGATGTGGATCAGTTCTCCGGTGGCCGGATCCACCTCCCACGGCAGCGACAACGTGGTGTTCCACCAAGAATTTCGCGCGTTGATGCGGTAGAGCACCGCCTTGCGAAGGTCGGGAAGTTCGGAGCCGGTGATGAATTCCCGAACCCTGTTTTCCAGGTTGGACCGCCAAGACGCGACCGCTTCGTAGACCATGTTCTGGGCGGACTTCATCTGCCGTGAGGAAAGCTGGTGGGAGAACCCGAGGCTGCCTTCGGGCATCAGTCGCCATTTCAGAAGCGGCAGCCCGCCGAGCAACTCGCGCCGTGTCACCGACTGCAGACCGCCTAACGCTTCCCGGAACGCCGGAAAGAGATCTAGCAGCGCAGTGCTCTTGCCGGCGTTGGCGTCGGTGGCGTGGCGGTAGGTGGTGACCATCGCTTTCGCGTTGCTCATCCGGTCACCACCGAGCTACCGAGACCGGGATCCACACCGAGCGCAGCGATCACGTCATCGGTCTTGCGCCGCGCGGACCGCAACCCGTAGAGCTGGGCCGCGAAGCTGTAGGTGATGGAGACGAAGTCGTCCATTAGGTCGGCTTTTTCTTCGGTGGCGGCATCGGCGACCACGATTCTGCGACCGTTGATCCCCAGCAGCACCTCGAACCAGCCGAAACCCACCCGTGACAACCGGTCTTTATGTTCGACGACCAGCGTTCCCCAGGAGTCGTCTTTGAGTAGGGCGGTGAGTTTCGGTCGGGAGTCGTTGACGCCGGAGGCGATCTCTTTGACCACTACTGCCACTGAAAGCCCTGCGGCGTTGGCGAATTGGGTCATTCGTTGCGCTTGGCGTTCCAGGTCGTCGCGTTTTTTGTGGGTGGATACCCTGGCGTAGACGGCGGCTTTACCGACGAGTTTGTGCTGGGGATCGGGAACCACCACGTGGCCGCTGTCGTCGAGGTAAGCACCGTCGATCTTGCCTGCTTTGTACCGGTTCCAGGCAGCCCGGTACTGGATCCCGTTGTGGGCCGCGTACTCGGACAGCTTCATCAGAACATAGTAGCAGAAACTATGTTAAGTACACGTTATGCTATGTTTGTTGGAAGAAATTCCTGGTCTCTCGCAGGACCAAGCGCGTGAATTCAGCGGTCGCCTCGCCTACGGCGAATCCGTGACGGCTCTCGCCGGTGAGTACGGGCGCAAGTCGTCAGACCGTCTACAACAACAGGGTCGCGCAGCGGGACGGCCAGATATTCGACCGACTATTGAGGCACCACTACCGGCCGCGCTGCATTGGTCTGGCCAGGCTGGCGCTGTGTCATGTTTGTGGTCTTTTCTGAGGCAGCACGAGACCAACATCCGGGCCGGAGATTCCGAACAATCATGCAGCGTTTACGAAGCCCGATCAGGCGATGTAGTGGGCGCGGTGATTGGCGATGTGTACGAAGTCGACCCGGCAATGGACAAAAGAGGGTGCGGAAAGCAATTTTCGGGCTACCGCGGCGTGAGTAAGATTGGAACGCGGGCCGTTGGCGCGACTACGCGGTGCTCAACGCCGTAGGCGCCACCTGTGGTTCTTGCCTAGGCCCGGCGAGACTCCGCCGATGATCTTCCCGACACCCTTGGCGTTGGATTTGGCCGTGTCTTGGGTCGGCCCGTGGTGGCGGCGGAGCGGGACGCTGAAAGTGCTCTGCGGATGCGCACCGCACCGATGATCTGCTGCAGCTGGCGGAGCGCCCAGGCGGCGGCGGCCGGTCGGCGTGCGCAATCGCCATCGCGCAACTGCACGGCCAGCAGCGTCGGCACGGTCGGCGTGGTCGGTACTCCAGCGTGGGAAAGTAACGCCCGAACACGCAGAACACCGCGTGGTGTTCGCTGGGCGACGCCTCCCGGCCCATGGCTCGCGGCGCTACGCGCCGCGCTACGTGTTTCTTTGGGGCCTCGTCTATGGTCCGCCGCTATGGACGAACTACCTACCCCGCGAACTGCCCGGAAGATCATCGAGGAGAAGACCCAGCGCCCCGCTGCGCCAGAGACAAACGCGGACTCTTTCGGTGACAAGCCGGAGGATCTGGGACTCGAAGACGCTGGGCCGCCGACCGAACCGAATTTGAGCACCCATCCCGGCGCCGCCGCCGACGAGGTCGTGCCCCAAGGACCCCCCGCTGCCCGCGGTTACCTCAGTCCGGGCGCCGACGATGATCGGCACCCACGTGAGGATGGCGAGGCCACTGATGATGGCAACGACAACGACAGAGACAACGCCAACGACTCGCTCGATGAGGTCGACTCGCGCGATAAGGACGACGACTACGAAGAATCGTTCGATGAGGGTGCTCAAAATTTATCGTCGGAAGATGCCACCAACCCCAACATGTCGGTCAGGCAGACTTCATTCGACGAGTCCGAGGAGCTCCCGCCGAGAGCCATTGTCCCCGCGAAGAAACCCGGTCCGGTGCCATCTGATCGAGCCACCACACCACAGGCAGCACCGGCGCCCCAGGACCCCACCCCCGAACAGAGCTCCGCTGATCGGGTTTGGGAATCGTTGGGGGCGGCGCTTCGACGTGTGGGAAGTGGTGATCTGCGGCGGACGCGGTGGCTGGTCGGCGGCGCGGCCGCCGCGCTGGCACTGGTGATCGCCGGAAACGCCTCTCTGTCCGGTAACCGCGGCGTGCCGCCCGAGCCCGCTGGAACCGTTGCGGCTCCAGCGGCGCAGACCGAAAACCAATCAGTGGCACCCGCCGCGGCTCCTCTGGTTCCAGCGACGGTGTCGGCCACCTGCCCCGAGGACTCCGACGCTGTGGCGCCGTTCGCGGGGGAGAAGTCCCGAGCCTGGGTGTGCGGCCGCGTCAATGGGCTCGACGGATCCGTACTCAACATCACGTTCACCAAGCCGATGGTCATCACCGAGATCACCGTCGTTCCCGGATTCAACTACGTCGCCCCCGACGGCCGCGACGAATGGGAACGCCACCGCCAGGCCACCGGGGTGACGTGGCGGATGGGAGGCCAGTTGTTCTCGCGGACGATGAACCCGACGCGCACCGGGGCCACGATGAAGTTCCCGTCGGTGGTCACCCAGGAGATGTCGATGACCATCACTGCCACCACCCGTCCGGCGAGAGGCTCAGCGGACGTGGACGGAACTACGGCGGTCTCTTCCATCGTCATCACCGGCTACCCGGTCGATCCAGGGAGCTAATCATGCGTCTGCGCTGCCGACTAACCGATCAAAGCGGAGTTGCATTGATCGCACAAGACGACCGGCTAGATGGTTGTCGCAGCCGCCGCCCAGCCCCACCTGACCGCCGTCGGCTGACCTGCTCAGTGGCGGGCGTGAAACTGTCCGAAGCGCAGCGGCACCGGGTGCCGTCGCTGACCCTTGGTACGCGAGCGGCAAAAAATATCTCCGCGTGGGTGCGCATGGGGCCACATTTGACCAGTTCACAACCTCCTGAAACGTCTCTCACCCACCCTGTCACCCACCCTGTCACCCACTTGTTCATCCAGCTTTCCGGCCACCCTCGCGCCACTCTCGCGCCGCATTCTCGCCCACCCCGTCGCGTGGTCTATCGTCCGCGGCCATGAATAAAGAACAGAGCGAAATTCGTGACTATCTGTGGGTATCGCCGCGGCGGTTTGGTGACATAACGGGGATCCCCGTATCGACGGTGTACCGGTACGTCAATGCGGACAAGATCCACCACCGCCGCCGCGACGGTCGGATCTGGCTGGCGGCTCCCACCGCCGAGATGGCAGCAGCCCTATCGCCCGGTGTGCTTCCACGTAAGTACCGGGACGAGTACGGCCAGCCACTGGAGGGGGCCCACTCATGTCCCCGCTCAGAGCTCCTCTATGGGACCGCCGCAGCGAATCTAGAGCGGGCGTATGCCGTCGCCCGGATCAACGTCGAGGTGCTACCAGACTCACCCCTCCAATTGCGTGACGTTCTCGCTCCCGATGTGGATTTGCCCCCCGGCATTCGGCACAAAGCTACTGAGATCGAGGAGGACCTGAAAAGCGGTATCCGCGACACCTACCTGTACTGATCGCCAGAACAGTTTCCTGAGCCAGCTAAGTGGTCCTGGGGCGATCTGCGCGGCCTGCCGCTACTCCGCTGGTACCCTCTCGTCGTTTCCGGCACCTTGTCACGTCCCCCTAGGGACCCCCGAAACGCCACTCGGGCTTTGTCGTGGGCCTAACCAGTGCTCATGACCAGCCGGGGTGCGATGGAAGCCCTCCGCGGGTCCGAGCCAATGGTAGGACCAACACGGGTATCCATCGGCGCCGCCCATCTGGGTCATCATCGCCATCAGCGGGGGGGCATCGCCGGTCTCTTCTCAGGCGTACCCGAGGAGGAAGTCGGCGGCCTGGGTTGAGGGTGGAGGCATGCAGCGAGGCGGCAGGGGTGTGGGAGCAGTGAGAGCGAATGGTTGAGGAGGTGAAAGCGAGGGAAGATCTGTGTTGGGGAAGAGTAGCGGAGGGGAGCAAGGGGAGGGAAGGGCGTTCAGTCGCCCGCGCCGGTGTGCTCGACGGTGTCGCGCATCGCGGTCAGCGGCCCGCCGGTTTCGCGCCACCAGTCGAGCACCGCACGCCCGATCGCGTGGCGTTGCTGGGTCCGTTGATAGCAGTTGTAGTCCAGGCTGGCGCGCCTCGCGTCGCGCCATCGTTCATGGCGCTCGCGGTCGGACCTGCGCGCGTGCTTATCGCAGCAAAGCGACCATTGACCCTCGCCTAGATACAGCGCCGGGCGGGCGCAGCGGCGGCTGCCGTTCTTGCCGCGGACGTCCTGGCACGTCGGTGGTGAGGTGCTGCCGTCGATGACCGGGGAGTCGCCCTCGAATTGGCGCTCGCAGGCGCCGAGGAACGCGCCTGCGCCGGAGTACTTCGGTACGGCAGCACTTGCGGGGCCCCGTGCGCTCAGGCCCGCAGCGGTCCGGTAAGTCCGACTGGCGGCCGCGAACAGAGCCTCGGCCCGGAAGCGCCCCTGCTCGACGTCTGCGGCTAGCTGGTGGAATACGACGTCGGATTCCTCTTCAATCACGTCGAAGAGAAAGTCACAGCACAGCAGGTGCCAGCAGACCTGATCCAGGGCGGCCAAGGTCGTCTCGGTGACGATTCCCCCTCCCAACTGAGTCGGGTCCCAGTCGGAATCTGGATTCCAATAGTCGAAGTTCGGGGGCATAGGTCCTCCGTTCGGAAGGTGGGTGTGGTGGTTTGCGTGGCCGGGACGGCGCCGGGCAGTCCCGCACGAGAGTACTACTAGTAGGGCAGACGGCGGGGGGGCATCCACTAGTTACTGGTGGGGTGCCGACGCGACCAAGTCAGACAGATCCCAAGCGCGCCGCGGCCTGGGCCCGCCGACGTCATGAGACGGGCTCTCGGATTCGCGCACTCCGCCAGGAGCGGGGGCTAACCCAGGAGCAGTTAGCGCTGCTCTCGGGCGTGACGCGCAACGTCTTGATCGACGTGGAGTCTGGAAAGCGGGGCCTGCTGTACGAGCGGCTGTTCGACCTCGCTGACGCCCTGGAGGTCCGGTCAAGCGAATTACTGGATGGCGGCTGATGGCAGCGTCCGGGGTGAATGAAGACATGCACCGCTTCCTCATTGCGCGTTGTTAAACGAGCGAAGAGGTTCTCGGGACGCCTCTGCCGGTACCGGCGGCCCTGGCTGTTTACGGCCCTGGTGGTTCCGGAGTATCCGGGGCACCTAGACGGAGTCTTGTGACCCCCGTCGGATCGGGAAAAACCCCAGGTGCGTATAGCTTGATAGCGAGAGGCGCCTAAAAACGCCCGCAGGTTCAAATCCTGTCAGCCCGACTTAAGAAGTAGCAGGCCAACGAGCTTTCTAGGTTTCGGTGGCATGCGCGTGCTGTCTCCTTGCCGCCGTTGGGGTGGCTGTAGAGCCAGTTTTGGTAGCCCGACGATAGCGAGGTGGCAAGGCTGCGGCGAAGTAGCCTGGAGGTGTGCGGGTGGACTTAAGGACTGACGTGCTGTCCCAGGTATGCGCTGCGCTTACTGTCGGCGACCCCGATTGTGCGAAGGTGAAACTCAGTGAGGGGTATCCGTTCAAGCCGGTAGAGACGATCACCCGCCGGTACTCAGAACGCGACTCGATGAAGCAGTTCCTGCATGACGGCTTCATCGACCGCTACACAGGCAACCGCCTCGTTAACCCCGGCGTTCTCCGACTCCTTCATGTTCTGCTCGGGGACGACTTCCCGGCACATCAGAACTGGAAGGTCTCCGAAACGCACCCCGCTTTCTGGGAATTGTTCCCGACAATCGATCATGTCGAGCCCATCAGCCGTGGTGGGGTTGACGCGAAGGAGAACTGGGTCACGGCATCGATGTTGAGCAATCGGGCGAAGGACCAGTGGTCGCTTGAAGATCTCGGTTGGAAGCGGCATCCGCCTGGCGATGTGAAGGAGTGGGACGGGTTGTCGCGGTGGATGGTCGACTATCTCGCGGAGAACCCGACCGCGTTGGAGAATGCACCTGATCTCCACCGTCGCTACATCCGACGATGGCTTACCGCCACCAAGGCGGCACTGGAAGCGGATGACTAATCAGCGGTCCTGGCGGCATGGGCGCGCCTGACGGCTGTGGGCGCTCTAGTTAAGCGGTGCAGGTCCTCTGCCAAATAACTGAGGGCGGCCCGTAGCATCCATCTGTTGGTCAAGCACAAAGCACGGGGGAAGGGCCGAGCCTATGCCGTCGAAGAAAGCCGCCGCAGAAGTCGAGATCGACCCGAACCAATTGAAGAAGCTCTGCCCGGGCCAACCCGCCCATCCCTTCAAGAAATGGGGTCAGCCGGAGGTCGCTCCTCGCCCCGGCATCTATACGGTCTGGGACAAGCCCATCGGAGACGACGAAAGATTCGTCTACGTCGGCATGGCCGGTCGCGGAATCCTCGCACCCAACACTGCCGACATAGCCGACACTGAAGATCCCGGTCAACCGAAACCTAAACGCAAGAAGGGTCTGCAAGGTCGGCTGCACGCCCACGCCTCAGGCCGCCGAAGTGGAGATCAGTTCTGCGTCTACGTGTGCGATTTCTTCGTCGTGGCCACACTGACTTCGGATAAACAGCGGGAGATCGCGGCAGGTGTGACGTTTCTCGACGACTTGACGCACGACTACATCCACGACAACTTCAGCTATCGCTTCATCTATCTTCCTGACGGAAAGACAGCAGAAGGCCTGGAGCGCAGAATCCGCCGGGGTGACTTCTCGCCCGTATTGGACAAGCCGTTTCTCAATCCCCTGCCGGCGCGAAAGAAGCGGAGGACGAAGCGGTGACTGAGCAGCAGGCGACGGGTTGGTAAGGTCCGCCCCAGCAGCCCCGCCACGTTTAGCCACTTGGCGGTCCAGCCGTAACGATCTGCTGGCCTGGCGATTTGGTCGGTTGGTCCGCGAGTGGGTGAACGTTGGGTTCACCATCGCGGGGTGGAGCAGCTCGGTAGTTCGCTGGGCTCTTGACCCAGAGGTCGCAGGTTCAAATCCTGTCCCGGCTACGATGTGATGTTGCAAGACATCGGAATAGCCCTGAACCTACTTTAGGTTTGGGGCTTTTTCCGTGTGGGGCCTTTGGGTGCGCCGGTGGGTTGGTAGTCCCTGGTGGGGTCGAGTGTGAGTTCTCGGAGTACTTCTCCGGTGGCGGCGTTGATGATGGTGATGTTGGAG
>CAIOYU010000337.1 GCA_903862565.1 uncultured Actinomycetes bacterium
AAGTGCCTTGGTGCGCGGGGTGATCTTGGATTCCAGGTCGGCGAGGTCTGGCTGCCAGCCGTTGGTCTCGTCGCACAGGTAATGCACCGGTGTTCCGCCGGCCAGAGATGCCGATGCCGTCCACAGCGGATAGTCCGGCGCGGGGATGAGCACCTGATCACCGTTGTCCAGCAATGCTTGAAGGGTCATGGTGATCAGTTCGGAGACGCCGTTGCCCAAGAACACCGAGTCGACGTCGAAGCGTGGGAAGCCCTCGACGAGTTCGTAGCGGGTGACCACTGCACGGCGCGCGGAGAGGATGCCCTTGGAATCGGAGTAGCCCTGGGCATTGGGCAGCGCCTGGATCATGTCGCGCATGATCACATCGGGTGCCTCGAAGCCGAACGGCGCCGGATTGCCGATGTTCAGCTTGAGGATGCGGTGCCCCTCAGCCTCCAGTCGGTTGGCGTGATCGTGTACCGGTCCGCGGATCTCGTAGAGGACGTTCTGCAGCTTGGTCGACTGCGCGAACGTCCGCGGCCGCCGGTGCGGGCTGGCGGATTGCCACGGCAACTGGTGGGTAGTCACGTCGATGATTCTTCCACGGCTGCGCAAACGCTTTTCCAGTCACAACTTCCACTCGGTTTCGATACGTGCTGGTGACGAGGGTATTTGCCAGCCCGCCAAGCCTGTTACCTTGCATCATCAGTCACAGGAGGCACACAGCAATGAACCGGTCAATCACACGTGCACTGACCGCCGGCGCACTGGTCGCAGGCACCGCGGTCTTCGTCGCCGGGCCCGCCCACGCCGACGCTGAACTCAACGGCAAGTACTCCGTCGCCGGGGGATCGGACCAGTTCTACGTCACCGTCACCCCGGCCTGTGCCACCGAGGGGTGCACCGCCAGCCTGGTCAGCAACCGCGGGTGGACCAGCGTGGCCACCCTGCGCGACGGGATGTGGACCTACAACGTGATCAAGCCGGACGGGGTCATCTGTGGCGACGGCAACTTCGCCGACGTCGTGATCCGGTACTCGATCGACGCCAACACCCTCACCGGAACGGTCACCGCCGACTCCAATGGCGAGTGCCCGGGGGGTCAGGTCACCACGGCGCCACTGCAACTTCAGAAGGTCGGTTAAACCTCCGTGGAGTCGTAGTCGTCAAGAGCCTTGCTCAAGCCGGCTCGCCTGGTGATTCCGAGCTTGCGGAACACCCGATACAGGTGGCCGTCGACGGTGCGTGGGGAGAGGCTGAGCTGGGCGCCGATCTCTTTGGTGGTCAGCCCGGCGGTGGCGAGTTCGGCGATTCGGCGCTCCTGGGCGCTCAATGGAATGGGTTCGCCCAGTGACTGTTTGACTGATGCGCCCGCGGCGCGCAACTCGGCGCGTGACCGGTCCGCCCATGGTTGAGCGCCCAGTCGATCGAAACCCTCGGCCGCGAGTTCCAGTACCCCCCGCGCCTTAGCGTAGCGGCGCGTTCGGCGAAGCCACATGCCCTGGGCCAGAAGGATTCTGGCGTTTTCAAAAGGAAATTCTTCGATTCCGGGGTGCGCGAGCGCTGACTCGTAGAGTTGATCGGCGGCGGAATCGGTCGATGTCATCGCTGCGATCGCCAATGCCAGTGCCGACGCCCGAGGGGAGATCGCGGCCAGGTTCAGGCTTACCGCCTCGGTCGTGAGTGCTTGAGCCTCGGTGAGATGTCCGGTCTGCAATGCCGCCTCGACGGAGTCGAGCATGTCGTCGGCGATCTCGTGAATGTTGTGGCGCGGCCAGCGGCCGGGTGGGCTGATCCGTGTCGCGGCCTGATAGGCGGATTCGTAGTCGGCCTCGGCGAGCCCAATCCGCACCGCGATGCGGTCGGCGGCGGCGAGTAGCCGTTGCAGGCCGCGCGGCCGGGACCAGGCCGTCACTTCAGCGGCGTAGCGACGCGCGGTCTCCAGGTGTCCTCGCTCGGCCGCCAGGACACCGAGGTCGGCGAGCAACTGGTGGCGACGCAACTGGCTGCCTTCGATCTGCTGCGCCATCTCCAGGCAGGCCGTGCCTACCTGCTCGGCCCGCGACCAGTGCCCGGCGGCGATCAGGTCCAGCAGAACGACCCGCCCGCTCTCAATGGCGTCGATGGATGCCCCGCCCGCGCTGAGTTGGGTGAAGGCCTGCTGAAGAGGTGCGCGGAATTCGGCCATGACGCCTAGGCAGTAGGCCGGGAACGACAGCAACACCATGCGCTGCGCGGGCACCTGCGACAGCAACCCCACATACCCACCGAGCATCGACCGGACCGCGTTGGCGGTCCCGGCGATGTCCTCGATGCCGGTCCGGTACATCACGACTGCCGGATCCAGCCGTGCTCCCAGAGCCAGCAGGGCGGTATTGGTCTGCTCCCGATGCTGGACGCTCCCGGCATAGTTGGTGATCGATACCAGCAGGTAGGCAAGCCGATTCACCGTCTTGTCGTCGAGACCGTCGGCCCTACTCAACGCATCCAGAACCCGCCGGTGAGTGGAGATCACCTCGCCGTCGGCGTGAAACGCACGGTAGGAGTCCGCTAGGACCTCCAGTGCGGAATCCCGCATGCCGGTCCCGGTGCCTTCGAGAAGATCCTCAACGCCGCCGGACCGGCCGGCGCGGGCGGCGACGAAGACCGCGTCGGCGAACAGCTCGGTCCTGCGGTCTGGGTCGGTACTCAGTTCAGCGGCTCGGCGCAGCCAATCGACGCCGACGGCCAGTCCGCCGCGGCGGATGGACAGCTTCGCGGCCCGGGCGAGAACGTCGGCCACATCCTGGTCGGGCTCAAGGGTCGCCGCGGCCAGATGGGCGGCGCGCCGGACAAGCACCTCGTCATAGAGCCCGGCGAGGTCCCGGTGGGCGTCGCGGCGTTCCTGGGGATCGGCCCGATGAATCACCGCCGCTCGAACGAGTGGATGACGAAAGACGATATCGCCCAAGGGATTGACTACCAGAAGACCCGCTCTGACTGCCGGTGCGACGTCGCGCATCACAAACCGGGCGCCCGTCGGGGACGCGAGGCTGCCGGGGAGGCCGTCCAGCGCCGACCGCAGGAGGTTGGCCCGAACTGCGGCGTCGAGGGCATCCAACTGCGCGCCGAACACGGCCACCAGACGCTCGGTCAGCGGCAGTCCCCCCGGGCGGTCTTCGATCCGGCCGTCGAATCGGGCAAGCTCAACCAGAGCCAGCGGATTGCCCTGAGCCGCTTCGAGGATCGCGGTGCTGGTCGCCGGCGGCAACGAGCAGCCGGCCGACTCCAGCAGACGCAGCGCATCCTCGCCGGCCAGCGGAGCCAACGGCAACTCGCTCCATCCGGCGCTGGAAAACCCCGATTCGGCTGACGCCCTCCGCCCGGCGACGATCCGCACCCGAGGGTGGCTCAAGCGCCGACCCACCGCTCCCAGCACCTGCGCACTGATCCTGTCCAGCCAGTGCACGTCATCCACCACAAGAAGCAGCCGCCGGCACTGGCCCGCGATCGCCAATAGGTTCAGCAACCCCGAGGCCAACGGCAGCACTGCGACTTCGGAGTCCGGATAGCCGCCGAAGACTGCAGCCAGCACGGCACGGTCCTGCTCGTCCAACCCGGACTGGAATTCCTTGAGGCCGAAGGCCAGTTGATTCAGCCCGCCCAGCGCGAAGGGCTGCTCGGCCTCCACCCCCAGGATCCGCACCACCTGCCAGCCATCGGCTGCCGCACGCGTGCACATCTGCTCGATCAACGCAGTCTTGCCGACACCGGGCTCGCCGGATACCACCACTGCGCGCTCGCTGTCTTCGGTCAGCATCCGCGTGAGCTGGGTCAATTCCGCCTGCCGACCCACCAGATCATGTCGCGCGGGCATGCGGAAATTATCGGGGCTCCGGCACGAAATCGGGTAATTTCACCCATCCCGGGGCGGGGCTTGGCTGGGTAGAGTCCGTAA
>CAIOYU010000338.1 GCA_903862565.1 uncultured Actinomycetes bacterium
ATCCCCGTCGCCCTGGCAGCGCGTTTCTGTCTGTGGGTGCTGACGCAGACGTCTCAAAAACAGTTGACCGACGGGTCGCCCTGGTACATCTACGACCAGCGGACCCAGGGTCAATGGCTGGCGCCGGGAACCGAATTCCCGTACCCAGAGCCGTGAGCGAGCGGCGGACCCGCCAAGGGAGTGCCCTCTGCTTCTCCTCGCCGCCGGATTTGCGATGCCGAGACCTCTGATGGGTTTAGTGGCATGGCGTGGACGGAAAACCGCATCAGCCAGTGATCCGCCCGGATCTGTCAACCTCGAAGCGCTGAGCAGAGGATAGCGATTGCAAAGAAGCAATTGAACCGCCAGCCTAGAGTTCATCGGCGAACCAGCCGCCACAGAGGAGACGTCGCCATGAGAGTTGCAGCGGCAGCGGTTGTCGCGACAGTCTTCGCTGTGCCGGTTTCCCTGCCGGGGTCAGCACACGCCGACGACACCAGGCAGTGCGAACCCTGGTCTGGATACTCGGTGTGCTACCAGCAGTCGAACGACACGTGGTGGATGTGCAACCCGGATTGCTCTCAAATCCCGCCGCCGGTGCACCCGTTCCCCGGCCTTCCTCCGGTACTGCCGCCGGATGCGCCTGCCCCGCCTCCTCCGACACAGGGACCGCCGCCACCGCGTTGGCCGGAGCCGCCGCCCGTCTTTCCCGGATGCTGGGTCATAAACGGCTGCGTTCAGAATCCGTGGGATCCGAGTTCGCCGAGTCCGCCCTACCTCTACATCCCCGCGTTGTCGTTCTAGCCGAAGCACTTCCACCGAGTACGGCCCGGCGATTCAGTGGGGTAGCAGAGCTGCAGCCTGCCACCACCACCTCCCTCGGGAAACCCAGGGCACGTTGCGACTAAGACTGACCCAGGCTGGGTCGGTAGTCGGCGACCTCGGCCTCAGCCGCGAGCAGCGCGCCCAACTCGCCTTCCTGTTGTGCAACGAAAACACCGACGACCTGTCGGCACAATTCCGGCACGCTCACCCCGCGCGCATCGGCGATGCGTTTGAGCCCGACCACCGTTGTCGTGGTGACGTGAAACTGCACAGCGAACTGACCGCAGGAACCGTCCTCGGGCGGCAACCCCGGGCCCAAGATGACGGGGCCGTCGATCGCATACTCGGTCGCCTCGGCATCCCGACTCGTCTGAGCGACGACCTCGTTACGACGCAGCGGGCTGTCGATGCAGCTATCCGGCTCCGGGCACTCGTCGCCGCTGAGGAAACCCATGCCGCCCACGCTAGACCCCGCCCGCCGCGCGACTTCTTGACCTCGTTGCCGGCTGTGGGCCTCGTGCCCGCTACGGATTGACCGCTCGGCGTGCTCGGGACAGTCGCACGTCGTGTTCGATTCCTTTGAGCTTGCGGGCGCCGGCGTCTGACCAGGTGAATCGCGGGTCCTTGCCGATGGCGTCGCGGGCCGGCTGTGCAACTAATACCGCGCCAGGCATGGAAATGGACGTGACCCTGCTGGCGAGGTTGACGGGACTGCCGAACCAGTCGCCGGCCCGGCTCACGGCTTGTCCGACGGTCATCCCGACCTTCAGGCGTGGAAGATCGCCGTTCGCTTCGGTGGCATCCATCAGATTCAAGACGGTCTCCAGGAGCGCGGCAGGGTCGGGGCTGACGAACATGACCGCGTCACCGATGGTCTTGATCATCCGTACCGGCGGGGAGGCGACCTGCCACGCAATGTCGGATAAGTTTCGGGCCAGGCCTTCGAGTTCCTCGGGCGGAACGGATTCACCGAGTCGGGTGAAACCCACCAGATCGGCGAATGCGACCGAAACGCTGCGAGCCCCGGGCAGTGGCATGCCGTCGGCGCGTTCACTGGCGGTCACCGCTTCGGTCTCCATCATCATGTGGCGAAGCTGGAAGAACATCATGTCCTCGATCAGAGGGCCCAGCGATGGCGCAATGCGGCTTACCGAAGCCTCGTAGCGACGGGCGATTTCCAGTTCCGTCGCACCTGGTTCGAGGACCGCGGCGAAGGCCGTGGATCGCATGACCTCGGCGGCGCGTGAGAGTCCTTCTGAGAGAATGCGTATCGCACCGATGATCTGTTCGGTGTCCAGGCCCAGATCCACGAAGCGCTGCACTCGCGCGGCCGCTTCGGCGTCGGCACTCATGTGCACGGACGCGTCGGGGTCGTCCACCGTCGGCATACCCATCGCGTTCTGGATGCGTTGCAGCAGTTCGAGTTCGATGCCGTGTTTCGAACTCGTCTCCCGTGCGGACACATAGCGGTCGTCACCACCGACCAAGTGCCGCGCAGCCAGGAGCATCGGGGAGGTGGCGGTCCGGATCTCATCGACGGTTACGTCGCGGCTGAGCAGCCAGTGGATCAACTCGGCCCGCTCCTGGCGTGCTCGTCCCTCCAGGGAACCGAGAAGCGATTCGATGTCGTTATCGCCGGCCTGCAGCCCTTGGACACCCATGACATCCCCGTGGTTCGCATGGCGAAGAAGTGGGAGAAAGGCGGTTGCGGTCATGACTACACCTTCCCTTGTCGCATCGGGTTAATTCTTGACCGAATCGGGTGGATTTATTTATCGCTATTGTTCGTAATGAGCAAAACGGCAGCGGCATGAGGTGGCGATCTCCCTGCTGCTACTGCCGCTGCTGCGGTGGTTGACGCATGTTGCTGCCACGATGGTGCCTATGTCCACTCTGACCTGGCTCGGTGTACCCGGCGATGAGAGGGCATGGGCGGCGCTCGGTTTCCTCGTCGACGG
>CAIOYU010000339.1 GCA_903862565.1 uncultured Actinomycetes bacterium
ACCGCCAACTGGGCAGCCACATCTCCAGGTTCCAGGTGGTCTGCGAGACCGGGACGCCGGTGAGAACCGGAAAAAGCCAGGCGAAGTTGGTGACGGCCAGGGCGAGGTAGAGGCTTACCACCAGCACCCCGAGGGTGTGACGTTCGGGCCCCGCGTCGGGTTTGTAGACGATGTCGGCGAGCACCAGTGCGATCAGCATGACCAGGAACGGCGCCATCGGCACCGCGTAGAAGAAGTACATCTGCCGGTCGATGTTGGCGAACCACGGCAGCCATCCGGCGCAATAGCCCACCAGGGCAACGGCATAGCGCCAGTCGCGGCGCACGAACGTCCGCCACGCCGCGTAGATCAGCACCGGCACCGCCACCCACCACAGCACAGGGGTGCCGACCAGCATGACGGCCTTGACGCACGACGACGCCCCACATCCGGGAACGTCGTTGTTGTCGATGGCGTAGAGCACAGGCCGCAGCGACATCGGCCAGGTCCACGGCTTGGACTCCCACGGGTGGTGGTTGCCCGCGGAGTTGGTCAGCGTGGAATGGAAATGAAAGGCCTTGTAGGTGTAATGCCACAGCGATCGGATGGCGTCCGGCGGCTGCCACCACTGCCGCTCGCCGATGCTCTGGCCCACCTCGAAGCGGTTGACGGCGGTCTCGGAGGAGAACCACGGCAGATACGCGAACAGGTAGACCGCACAAGGGATCAGCCCCAACGCGTACGCGGCCGGTCCGGTGTCCCGGCGCAGCACCCCCTGCCACGGCCGCAGCACCCCGTAGGCCCGGCGGGCGGCGACGTCGAATCCCAGTGACATCAGCCCGAAGAACGCGATGTAGTAGAGCCCTGACCACTTGGTCGCGAAGGCGCACCCCAGCAGGATGCCGGCCCCGAACCGCCACCAGCGCACACCCAGCCTTGGCCCCCAAGGGGTTTCGTTGATGCGGCCCTGCAGCCACGCGATGTACATCCGCTCGCGGACCTGGTCGCGGTCGACGATCAGCGCACCGAACGCACCGACCACGAACACCGTCATGAACACGTCGAGCAGCGCGCTGCGGGCCGAGACGAAGCTGACCCCGTCGGCCACCAGCAGCAGGCCGGCGACCGCCCCGATAGCCGTCGAACGGCTGATCCGGCGCACTATCCGGGTCACCAGTGCCACCAGGATGATGCCGAAGATCGCGGCGCTGAACCGCCAGCCCACGCCGGTGTAGCCGAACACCGCCTCGCCGATCGCGATCAACTGCTTGCCCATCGGCGGATGCACCACCAGGCCGAAGCCGGGATTGTCCTCGACGCCGAAGTTGTGCAGCAGCTGCCATGCCTGCGGGGCGTAGTGCTTCTCGTCGAAGATCGGGGTGCCGGCGTCGGTCGGCGAACCGAGGTTCAGGAACCGGGTCAACGCCCCCAGGGCGGCCACCACCGCCGTCGCCGCCCAGCCCTCCACCCGGTCGGTCGGCCCGAAGTCGGGGACCGGCACGACGGGGCCGGGGCTGATGACGGGGACGCGCTGTTCGAGCGACTCCAGGTCGTCAGCCGTGATGGTCATCGCTAGCGATCGTAGGCTGTGGGGGTGTCGACCGGCGGGCAGGAGCGAAGCGACGCGGGGGAGTGGACCGGCGGGCAGGAGCGAAGCGACGCGGGGGAGTGCACCGGCGGGCAGGAGCGAAGCTACTGGGGGGAAGGCACCGGCGGGCAGG
>CAIOYU010000340.1 GCA_903862565.1 uncultured Actinomycetes bacterium
GGGCGGGGAGATCTCGCGCAGCGCCGGGCCGGTGTTCCCGATCGCCGAGTTCGGCGACCACGTCCGGGAGACCCACGTGGCGCACTCGACCGCTCTGCACGCCACCCTGGACGGCCGCCCGCACCTCACCGGCCCGATGGCCCGCTACAGCCTCAACCGCGACACGCTCTCCCCACTGGCCATGGAGGCGGCGGCCTCGGCGGGACTCGGTGCCGAATGCCGGAATCCGTTCCGCAGCATCGTGGTTCGTGCCGTGGAGACGGTCTATGCCGTCGAGGAGGCGCTGCGGATCATCGACGACTACCAGCGCCCCGTTCGGCCCCACGTCGACGTCGAACCGCGTCCGGGGGTGGGGCACGGGTGGAGCGAGGCGCCCCGCGGTCTGCTCTACCACCGCTACGAGATCGACGAATCCGGCCGGATCGCCGGCGCTGTGATCGTCCCGCCGACGTCTCAGAACCAGGCCGCCATCGAAGCCGACCTCGCCGCGGTGGTCCTCGCCGGCATCGACCTCGACGACGCCGAGTTGACGACGTTGTGCGAGAGGGCCATCCGCAACTACGACCCGTGCATCTCGTGTGCCACCCACTTCCTGACCCTGACCCTCACCCGGCATTGACCGCCGTCGTGGTCATCGGGGTGGGCAACACCTACCGTCGCGATGACGGCATCGGCCCGGCGGTGGCCGTCGCGGTGGAGTCGCAGCGACTCCCCGGTGTCCGGGTCGTGCAGTGCGCGATGGAGACGACCGCACTGCTCGACGCGTGGGACGGCGCCGCGCATGCCGTCGTGGTCGATGCCGCCGCCGGGGGGATCCCCGGCCGGGTAAGGCACTGCGGAATCGACGATTTCGTTGAGGACACAGCTGTCAGTTCCCACGAATTGGGCCTCCGGCAGGCTCATGAACTGGCCCAGGTCCTGGGCCGTGCGCCCGGGTCGATCGTGGTGGTCACCGTGGACGTCGCCGACACCGGCTACGGGGACGGCCTGAGCCCGGCGGTGGCGCAGGCTCTACCCGAGGCGGTGCGCGTCGTCGGTGAGCAGATCCAGAAAGCCTGCCACCAACTGCCGTAACCGGCGGGCGGCGTCGTCGGCCAGTTCGGCGGTCCGGGAACGCAGAACGTCGGCGTCCAGGCCCAGGCGGGCGATGTCATGGTCGGGGTCCTCCTCGATCCACTGCTCCACCAGGGCGGTGTCCACCTCCGGGTGGAACTGCAGCGCCAATGCCCGTCCGTGCGTGAAAGCCTGTGGTGCGCTGGCGTTGTGGGCAATCAGGGTGGCACCCGGTGGGACTGTGAATCGGTCGAAGTGCCACTGGAACCACGGGCCGGCCGGGACCAGTGCTGGGTTGTCGGTGTGGACGTCGTACCAGCCGATCTCCGGGTAGGGCGACCGCGCCACCGATCCCCCCAGCGCAGCGGCCAGCAACTGGCCGCCAAAACACACCCCGAGCACTCCGGCGCCGGCGGTCAGGGCCTGGCGGACCATCGCGATCTCATCGGCCACCCAGGGGAGCGTCTCGCCGTGGACCGGCCATCGTGACCCGAGGGGGACGATCACATCGAAGCCGGTCGGGTCGGGAAAATCGACGTCGACGGCCGGGTCGTCCACGCGGTGGGGCGGAACCACCTCGAAAGTGCTTATTTCGAAACCGGATTCGGTGAAGACTTCGCCGAGGAGGGCTTCCGGCGCGCCCGGGTCGTTGCAGACGAACAGCACGCGCGCGCCCATAAGGCCACGCTACGTCACGTGGCCGGTATGTTTGTGGAATGCGGCCGCTCTACACGGCCCTGGTCTGGCTGACAGTGGCTACGCACTTCGCCTTCCTGGTCTATCTGCTCATTGGCGGGTTCCTGGCGTTGGCACTGCGCAACGCGCACCGGCGAGTCTGGAGTCGTCGGGCCATCGGGCTGCATGTCGCTGTTGTGCTGTGGGGGCTGGGCAGCGTTGCCCTGCACTTCTGGTGCCCGCTGACCGCCCTCGAGCAGTGGGCCAGGCCGCGGGCGGGTATGACGCCGCTGGGTCCTTCAGGTTTCATCGACCACTACATCACCGGGGTGTTCTATCCGGCCGGGGCGACAGGCTACGTCCAGGCGGCGGCGTTCACGGCAGTGCTGGTGTCGTGGGTGCTCTACACGGTGACCACGCGGCGCCTGCCGACGTCGCTGGCCGGGGCCCGCTGACCATGGGTGTTTCGCTGCAGATCTGGGTCGTCACCGTCGCGGTGATCCTCGGTCTCTTCGTCTTCGACTTCTTCGCCCACGTCCGGGTACCCCACGAGCCGACCTTCCGGGAATCCGCGATCTGGTCGACGGTCTACATCGCGATCGCAGTCGCGTTCGGCCTGGTGATCTGGTGGCGCTGGGGCGGGGAGTACGGCGGGGAGTATTTCGCCGGCTATGTCACCGAGAAGGCGCTCTCGGTGGACAACCTGTTCGTGTTCACCGTGATCATGGCGTCGTTCAAGGTGCCGCGGCCGTTCCAGCAGAAGCTGCTGCTGATGGGCATCGTCCTGGCATTGATCATGCGGGCCGGGTTCATCGCCGTCGGCGCCGCCGCGATCAACGCGTTCAGTTGGGTGTTCTACCTCTTCGGGGTTTTTCTGATCTACACCGCGCTGAAACTCGCGCGGGAGAGTGGCCACGAGCGCGACAGCGAGGTGGAACGCGAGAGCCGCCTGGTCAAGTTCGTGCGCCGCTTCGTGCCGACCACCGACGACTATGACGGCGACAAGTTCGTCACCACTGTCGGCGGGAATCGGGCCGTCACCCCGATGCTGCTGGCTCTGGTCGCGATCGGGTTCACCGACCTGCTGTTCGC
This sequence comes from uncultured Actinomycetes bacterium, assembly GCA_903862565.1. Lineage (GTDB taxonomy): Bacteria > Actinomycetota > Actinomycetes > Mycobacteriales > Mycobacteriaceae > Mycobacterium. Next base: position 2,821 of record CAIOYU010000340.1, read on the forward strand.
GCTGGATTCCATTCCCGCGATCTACGGCCTCACCGAAGAGCCCTACATCGTGTTCACCGCCAACGCGTTCGCGTTGATGGGCCTGCGCCAGTTGTACTTCCTGATCGGCGGTCTGCTCGACCGGCTGGTGTACCTGTCGGCCGGGCTGTCGATCATCCTCGGCTTCATCGGCGTCAAACTCATCCTGCACGCGCTGCACAAGAACACGCTCTCGTTCATCAACGGCGGCAAGCACATTGAGGTGCCGGAGATCTCGACAGGCATGTCGATCGGCGTCATCGGGGTGGTGCTGCTGATCACCACGGTGGCCAGCCTGGTGAAGACACGCAAGGGCTGATCAACTAGTTCATCCAGGCTCCACCGTTCACGTCGAGTGTGTGACCGGTGATGGAGCCGCAACCCGGCGAGCACAGGAACGCGATCGCCGCGGCGACTTCGGAGGCCTGCGCCCACCGCCCGAGTGGAATCTGCGACCGGATTGCCGCCACCTGCTCCGCGGGCAGACGACCGAGGCGGTCGAGGATACGGTCGGTGGCGGTGACGCCGGGGGCCACACAGTTGACGGTGACGCCGTGCGGGGCGAGGTCGAGAGCCGCCGACCGGGTCACGGCGATCACCCCGGCCTTCGCGGCGGCGTAGGCAGGCACCGATGTGGGACTGTGGGAGCGGGCGGCCAGACTGGAGACGGTGACGATCCGCCCCCAGCATCGCTCCACCATGGCGGGGCGAACGGCATCGATCAGCAACTGTGCCGACCAGACGTTCTGGCGCCACAACGATTCCGCGCAATCCTCGGTGACGGCGTGGGCGTCGGTGCCGCCGCCGGCGTTCGCCACGGCGATCGACACCCCGCCCCAGCGCCCGGCCGCCGCGATCAGTTCGGCGACCGTGTCCGCGGCCGCGGCGTCGCCGGGCACTCCCACCACGCGGCCCGTGCTGGTGGCCGCCACCCGCCCGACCGCGTCGGCAAGCTTCTCCGGGTCGCGTGCATTGAGAATCACGTCGGCACCCGACTCCGCCAGCAGCTGGGCGGTGGCCAACCCGATACCGGCGCCGGATCCGGTGACAATCGCACAGCGTCCATCGAGGGACGAGGACGGTGCGGGCATGCTGAGAATGATTGCACCCTATGCTTGTTCGGTGCAGCCCGTTCCGGCAGTTGGAGATTGGTTGCGCAGCAAAGAAGTAGATCTCGCGTTCGCCTTTCCGGGCGAACAGGCGGATCCCTGGATCTGTGCTGTGGAGTCCATCGGTGCGCGCGTGGTGTGCGCTGCGAGCGAGACTGCAGCGGGTTACATGGCAAACGGACTCGCCCAGGCGACGCGTTCACCCTCGGTCGTCATCGTCGGAGGGGGACCGGGTCTGGCGATGCTGGCGCCGGCGATCCAGACTGCGGTAGTAGAGGGACTTCCCGTGCTCGCACTGGTGGGCCAGTCCGATGGGTCCGGTTTCCCGGAGACGGGCGAAAGCGGGACCCGGGACGGGGCACTGCTAGGCGCTCTGTTCGCCGATGCCGTGGTCCACGCATCCGACTTCGCGACGGTGGCCGATGCCCTGACGTCGGCCGATCACTACCTGGCACAAAGCCGGCCCGTGGCGGTCACAGTTCCGGTGCCCGGCTTTGTCTGGCAGGGGCCGGAGGACACGTCCAGCGTCATGCTCCCACGGGTTCCCTTGACCTCGCCCAAACCCCGGCAATCCACCGGGGTGCTGAGCTACACCGACGTTCTTCGGGCGGCGCTGGCTGCGGCTGACGGCCAGGCCGCCCTGTTCATCGACTCCGGCCAGGCCAGGCGCACGGCCCGAGTGGAACTCCCGGACGGTTCCTTTTTTGACGCACCGCGAACCGCGCCCATGGGATCGGCGTTGTGCGGAGCGATCGGGACCGCCATTGCCCAGAAGGGGCGAACCGTCGCGGTCGTGGGCGACGGAAGCGCCCTGATGTTCGTGGCCGAACTGGCCACCGCGGCGCGCCACCAGGCGCCGGTGACCATCGTGGTCTGCGTCAACGGCGTGCTGGGCGGTCCGCACTTCAGGACCTCCCGCCTCGGCTCGCAATCGTCGATCCTGAGCGCTGTCGATTGGCCCGGAATCGCCGCGGCGTTCGGAGTGGCGTGGTCGGAAGCCGGTAGTCCGACAGAGCTTTTCGCCGAGTTGAAGGTCCCCGCGGCCGGTCCGCGGCTGGTCCTCGTCTCCACTCCGCAGAGCTGAAGACCCGCTGCCGGACGTAGAGACCGGCCCGTCATGTGTGTCCGAGGGGGGACTTGAACCCCCACGCCCGTTAATAGGGCACTAGCACCTCAAGCTAGCGCGTCTGCCATTCCGCCACTCGGACCCGCTCGCCCGCTCATGAGCGGGCGCCTAAGGCTAACGGATCGTCGGCACCGGCCCAAACCGGACCCGTCACGCAGCAGGTAGCCGATCGCTGATGGCGGTGGCGATGGTGGCCGCGGCCGACGTCGGCCCATCGAGGCTGCACGCCTCGACGTCCACGGCCACGGGTCCGCGCACGCTCAGCGCCCGCTGGCAGGACCAGCGCTCGGGGCTGCGCTGCACCCGCGACACCGTCAGCAGGTCCGGCCCACTGCGCTCTGAGCGGGCGGAACCCACCGACCAGATCTGTTCCGGCGCCGGTTCCTGGGCGTAGGTCAGCTCGCGGTTGGCGCAGCCGGCCCAGCCGTCGCGGGATCGGGCGAAGAATGCCGAGGCCGCCTCGGTGCTGGGATAGAGCACGACGGCCTGCACCACGAAGTGCGACCACGAGCTGACGGTGGGGGGTTCGCGCAGCACCTGGCCGCGCAGGGCGGTGAAGCCGGTGTCGGAGTACACCCCGCGCTGGGCCGCGCCCGCGACGGCCAGGCAGCCCGTCCCGGCGAAGTGCCCGCTGTCATCCCAGGGCGCGCTGACCTCACGGGTGACGATGACCTCGTCCCGGCCGAGCGCCTTTCCGACGTCATCCGGTGACAGCAGGAGGGTGGGCAACGTCTCGGCGGTGGTCGGGGGAATGGGGGCGGACGGCATCGCGAGGCCGGCGGTGTTGTGTGCACAGCCGCCGGCCATTACCAGGGCCAGGGCCGCGACCGCCGGCAGCCGAATCATCACGGGTAAATAGAACCCCATGCAGCGCGTGTTGTATATGGGCCTGGAGGTAAAGATGTGGTATCGGCGTCGGCCGGGTCTGCTCCTCGCGGCGCGCAATGGTAGGAAAGGACTGTGACAGCTCCGGTCGACGAGGTGGTCGACCTCGTCAGTGCCCTGATCCGATTCGATACGTCCAACACCGGCGATCCGGCCACCACCAAGGGCGAAGCGGAGTGCGCCCAGTGGGTCGCCGAGCAGCTCCGCGAGGTCGGCTACGACCCGGAGTACCTCGAATCCGGTGGCCCGGGCCGCGGCAATGTCTTCGTCCGGCTTCGGGGTGCGGATCCGGCCCGCGGCGCGCTGCTGATCCACGGACACCTCGAC
>CAIOYU010000341.1 GCA_903862565.1 uncultured Actinomycetes bacterium
CGCGGTTTGCGTACCGACGGCTGCGAGGTGACCGGTGAGGGTGGTGGTGAGAGCGGTCGCGAACGCGGCGGTGTAGGTGCCGGCGGGGATGGCGGGCAGTCCTTGGGCGCAGGCGCCGAGGCGGTCACTGGCGGCCGCGGTCAGCCCGTCCAGCGTTGCTGCAGGTTCCATAGCGAACTGATCTGCTGACATGCGAACATCCTAACTCCCAGGTGGGATTTGGTGCAGCCCCGTATCTGGCCGGGGCCTTCGAGGTAGCGGGGGGTTAGTCGAGCAGGGCGGCCAGGCGCGGGTCGAACGACCACCGCGCGCCCTGGATGGCGGCGGCGGCCCACACGGCCAGCGCTGGGGCGGCCGGCCCGGACAGCAGCATCGGGGAATAATCCGGCCCGAAACCCAAGGTGAGCGACCAGCCGGACAGGTCGGGGTGCAGGTCGGTGATGGATTCCCACCAGATGTGTTCGGTGCCAAGGTCGGTCGAGCACACCAGCCGCTTCGTGGTGACGATGACCTGGGCGCGCTGGTGGTCGCGCCAGCGGGGGACGGCGTCGCGGGCCGCGGTGGTTTTGCGCCGGTAGTTGATCGCCGCGGTGACGGCGAGCGCCCCGGCCATCACTGCGGGCCGCCCGAACGCGAATGTGCCGGCCTGTGTGTAGGTGCCCGACCCGCCGTAGAGGCGGCTGTAGGTGATGTCGGTGGCGAGGACCGCGTGCTCACCGGCCTCCCATACGGGTCCCCAGATGTCGAGGGTGGGTGGGGCGACGCCGGTGGTGAGTTGGCGGGCGGTGGTGCGGGCGATGTCCCACCAGTAGCGGTACGCATCGGTGGTGGCGGGGGTGGCGGCGGCGGAGGTGGTGCGGCCGATCGTGGTCGTCATGACCCCAGTGTGAACGCCGCGGGCGACAATAGCAGCACCGTGCCGGCAGGTTGCTGGCGAGGACCGGCGGCAGGGACGGTGGGCTGCGTAGGCTGGGGCGATAGCCGTGGTTTTAGAGCGGTTGCTGTAATGCCACGATCAGTTGGGCGGCCTCGCGGCGTTTGGCGTCGTCCTCGGCCACCCACTGCATCTGACGCCCGACGGCCACTTCGGCGTCGCGGCGGTTGCGCAGAAGTTCCGCCAAGGCCTCTTCCAACGGTGAGTCATCACCGAGGGCGGCGCGCAGCGTGCGGTAGGCGTCGAGGGTGGTGAGCACACTGCGCGCGTGCGCGAACGGATCGGCGCCCTCGGCAGTGGCGGGGGCGTCACCATCGGAGGCGGTGGTGTCCGAATCTGCTACGGGCACAGGCGGTTCGGTTCCCGGTAGGGGCGGCGGCGGGGTGGCGGTGGCGAGGGCCGCGTCGAGGCTGCCCGGCTCCCAGGACAAGGCGCGTTCCAGGGCGCGGCGCGTGGGGGCGCGAAGCGCCGCCCGGCGGCCGCGCTCGATGTTGATGAAGGTTTTCGAGGCGATCGGCCCGGCGGCGGCGACCTCGAGTTGGGTCAGGCCGAGCTGTTTGCGGCGCTGGTGAATCCAGCGGCCGAGTTCGGCCAGCGCCGGGACGTTCTCGCCGCCAGCCGGTGTCGGGGTGGGCACCGGGGGTTGGCCTGAGGTCAGGGCGGTGTCGAGGCTGCCCGGTGGCCAGGACAGCGCCCGTTCCAACGCTCGCCGGGTGCTGGGCCGAATGTTGGGCCGGCCCCCGGATTCCAGCGACCGCCACGTGACCTGCGTCAGCGGGCCGCCGGCGGCGGCATCGGCGCGCGTGAGGCCCAGTTGGGTGCGCCGCTCACGGATCCAGCGGGCCAGGACGGCCGTCGTCACCGGGGTCGGCGTTTCGGCCGGACCCGAGGGCCCCGCCAC
>CAIOYU010000342.1 GCA_903862565.1 uncultured Actinomycetes bacterium
CGGTTGACGATCGCCATGATCAGCGCTCGATCGCCGGCCACCGGCCGCCCACAGAACGTCGCGCTCACCGGTCAAGTATCGCCGACACGGGGCATGGGCCTTTTGCGCCGTACCTCAGCCCCCGTACCTCAGCCCCTCGGACACCTCCCGGCCGCGACGTCGGCGGGATACCCCACATACAAAGGGACATAGCCCTGCGCCCGGCCGGCCAGGACGTACACCGGGTCGGTGACCTCGGCGCCGTACCCCTGATCGCGTAGGTCCACCTTGCGACTCTTGAACGTCGAGGTGGTCTCCAGAGAGTCGACGATCCGGACGAACAGCGGTATCGAATACCCGGGAAGCTGATCGAAGAGCTTGGCGGCCAACGCTTTTCCGTCGAATTCGGCGCCCGGGCGCAGCTTGATCGCCCCCATACCGGCGCGCCCACCGGTGTCGGGCACCTCGACCCCGAACACCGTGCACTCCTCGACGCCGGGGGCGGTGGCCAGTGCGGCCTCCACGTCGGTGGTCGCGACGTTCTCACCCTTCCAGCGGAAGGTGTCGCCGAGTCGGTCGGTGAAGGCGGCATGCCCCATGCCCTGTGGGCTCATCACGTCGCCGGTGTTGAACCACACGTCGCCGTCTCGAAAGGCGTTGCGCACCAACTTCTTTTCACTCGCGGCCTTGTCGGTGTAGCCGTCGAACGGGGAGAACCGGCTGACCGGACTGATGAGCAAACCGGGCCGGCCCGCGGGCACCCGCCGCACCCGGCCGTGATGGTCGCGTGCCGGTTGCCCGGTCTCGGAATCGTATTCGACGTAGGCCAGCGGCAGTGGATTGATCCCGGTCGACCCGGGGACGTTGAAGATGTTGATGAAGGCCGTGTTGCCCTCGCTGGCGGCATAGAACTCCACGACACGTTTGATGCCGAACCGTCTGGTGAACTCCTCCCAGATGTCCGGACGCAGGCCGTTGCCGACGATCACCCGCACCCTGTGCGCACGATCGGTCGGCTTGGGCGGCTGGTTGAGCAGATACCGGCAGAGTTCGCCGATGTAAATGAATGCCGTTGCGCCGGAGGCGATGACCTCGTCCCAGAACTTCGACGCCGAGAACGTCCGCCCCAGCGCCAGCGTCGCGCCCGCGTCGATCACCGAGGACAGAGCGACGGTCAGCGCGTTGTTGTGATAGAGCGGCAGCGCGCAGTACAGGGTGTCGTGGCCGCGCAGCCGGACACCGAGTCCGCCGAAGCCGGCCAGAGCGCGCAGCCACCGCAGGTGGGTCATCACGCTGGCTTTGGGGTGCCCGGTGGTGCCCGAGGTGAAGATGTAGAAGGCGGTGTCCCTGGCCCGCACCTCCGACGCCGAGCGGGGATTTGCGGTGGGCATGCCCACGGCCCGTTCGCCCAGTTGCTCGATGGTGATCAGGTTGGCCACCTGCGCGCCGCAGTGGGTGACCGGCTCGACCAGGTCAGACTCGGCGACCACCACGGTGGCGTCGAGCAGGCCGAGACTGTGGGCCAGCACCTCGGCACGCTGGTTGTAGTTGAGCATTCCCGCGACCGCCCCGCACTTGACCGCGGCCAGCATGGCCAGCACCGTCTCCGGGGAGTTGCGCAGCATGATCCCGACCACGTCGCCACGGCCGACGCCGTAACCGGCCAGCACGGCGGCGTATCGGTTGGCGGTCTCGTTCGCCTGCCGGTAGGTGATCTCGCACTCGCCGAACCGCAGGAACACCCGGTCGCCGTGCCGGGCGGCGCGGTCCTGGAACACCGTGGCGATCGAGGTCTTGGAGTCCGGTTGCGCGGGAAGACCGGTCAGTGCGCCGCGCAGAATGACCGGGGCGTCCAGAATCAGGGCGGGCAGCCGGACGGCCAGGTCGAGCAGGCTCACCGACCGGGTCATGGGCGTCGGCTTCCCCGACCCTCGCACAATTCGAGGGCCACCTCGACGTCCCTGGTGACCAACAGCCGTTCCAGCGCCGTCGGCGTGACATAGCCGGAGGGGACCAGCGATTCCAGCCACCGCATCAGGCCGTCGTAGTGGCCGTCCGGATCGAGGAGGACCATCGGCTTGTCGTGCATGCCCAGATACCCTGCGGTCCAGGTCTCGAACAGTTCCTCACAGGTGCCCAGTCCGCCGGGCAATGTCAGGAAGGCGTCGCTGCGCTCTTCCATCATCTGCTTGCGCTGGCGCATGGTGTCGGTGACGATCAGTTCGTCGGACGCGACGTCGGCCAGTTCCCGGTGCATGAGGGCCTGCGGGATCACCCCGACGGTCCGTCCGCCGCGCGATCGCGCTCCGGCCGCGACAGCGCCCATCGCCGACACGTTGCCGCCGCCGGAAACCAACGTCCAGCCGCGTTCGCCGATGCCCTCACCGACACGGCGGGACAGATCCAGCAGTTGGGGATGGTGCGGACTTGCGGCGCAGTACACGCACACGGCCCACTCTGCGTTGTCGGGTCCATAATCTCGTTGCTGCACACCCGAAACCTAGACCAGCGACTCGGCCCGCCAAATAGAGTTCGGTGTATGCCCACTCTGTCGACGGAGTCGACGCCTCTGGTTCCGCGCCGCGCCCTGGACCGCGTGGTGGAAATCCTCGGCGCGAATCCCCCTGGGGGCGTTGCGCTGATCGGCAACGAGGGCGTCGGCAAGACCACGCTGGCGGGCCAGGCCGCCGAACGGTTGGGCCGCGGGGATCCGGTGTGGGTGATCGGCACCGCGTCGCAGTCCGCCGTCCCGTTCGGAGCTTTCGGTTCGCTGATCGAGGTCCATGACGAGGGGAAGCCCGCCGCCTTGATCCAGGCCGCCGCGGATTCACTTCTGGCCCATGCTAATTCGGCACCGATCATCATCGACAATGCGCGCCTGCTCGATCCTCTGTCGGCCAGCCTGGTCTATCACCTGGCGCAGGAGGCGTCGCGGACGGCGGGCAGTCCGTTGATCGTCGCGGTGCGCTCGATCCTGCGGGCACCTCAGGTGGTCACCGCGCTCTGGCAGGACGGCTTGCTGGAACGCTTCACCGTCGTGCCCCTCGACGCCGGCGAGTCCGCCGCGGTGGTTAGCGCGTCGGGGGGGAACACGGTTTCCGAGGCTGACGCGGCCGTCCTCTACCGCCGCAGCGCCGGCAACGCGCTGCATCTGCGCCTCCTGCTGGCCACCGGCGGGAAGGACGAGACCCTGCCGGGCGCCATCGACCGCTACCTGGGCCAGTTGCCCCCGCAGGTGCGGGACGTGCTGGGCCATCTCTGCGTGTTCGAACCGCTGAGCCTCTCCGACCTGGTAGCGCTGACCGGCGAGGCCGCCGTCCGGGACGCCGTCGAGACCGGTGCGGTCCAGGTCCGTGACACCGGCGTCTACAGCGGGCATCCGCTGTTTCTCGAGCAATTGGGCCTCACCCTCGACAGGGCGGCGGTTCAGCGGTTGCGCGCCGCGGTCTCCGAACAGCTTGCCGCCCAGCCCACCCGCACACCGGCCGGCCGTCTGGGCCGCACCCTGCTGGCCGTGCAGGGCGACGCGCCGGTCGACAGCGATTCGGTGGTGGCCGCCACCCAGGAGGCGCTGCGCTTGGGCGACCTTGGGCTGGCGGAACGACTGGCCCGGGGCGCGCTCGAGCGCGGGGACCGTTTCAGCCACCGGTTCGAGGCCAGGCTGGCGCTCAGTTCAGCGCTGGCCTGGCAGGGTCGCGGCCGCGAGGCTGACACCGTGCTGGCCGAGGTCGACCCCACCGGGCTGTCCGACCAGCAGGTGATGGACTGGGCGGTGCCGCGGGCGGCCAATCAGTTCTGGATGCTCTCCGAACCGGAGCGTGCGACGGCGTTCCTGAACAACGTCCGGCGCCAGGTCACCACGCCGGCGGCGCGGGTCACCCTGGACGCCCTGTCGTCCACCTTCGCGATGAACGCCGCCAATGTGCGCAGGGCCGTCACCGTGGCCGAGGAGGTGCTCTCCCACCCCGACGCACCGGCCATGGCCGTGGCGTGGGCCGCCAGCGCGGCGGCGCTGTCGTCGGCACGGATGGGGCGACTCGATGCGGTCGGCCCACTGGTCGAACGAGCGCTGGCCTCGGAGTACCCCGGGCTGCTCCGCTTCACCGTCGGGTTGGCCGAGACCACGACGCTGATGATGAACGCCCAGATCGAAGCCGCCTACGCCACCGCGCAGCACTTCACCGACTTCGCGGAACTGGCTCAGCCCGGCCGCGCGATCGGTGAGGTGCTGCTGGCGCAGGTGCTGCTGGCCCGCGGGGACGCCGCCGCCGCCGAGGAACTTCTGCGCCCCGCGGCGGCCACCCTGGAACGGACCGGCTACTCCTGGGGTCCGCTGGCATTGACGCTGCTGGCCACCGCGCTGGGCTACCAGGGCAACGTTCCCGAGTCGGCCAAGGCACTGGCCCGCGCCCAGGCGCGGCACGGCACCAAGTCGGCGATGTTCGCGCCCGAACTCGGCGTCGCACGCGCCCGGCGGCTGGCCACCATCGGCGACCTGCCCGCCGCTGTCACCGCGGCCCGCGAGGCCGCGCGGATGGCCCAGCGTTCGGGCCAGAACGCCGTCGCGGTGCGGGCGTGGCACGAGGCAGCGCGCCTGGGTGACCGGCGGGCCGCCCTCGGACTGGCGCAGATCGCCGACTCGGTGGTGTGTGACTACACCCGGATGGTGATGGCGCACGCGAGCGCCCTGGCTGCCGGCGACGCCGCGGGGTTGGCTGACATCGCCGAACAACTGGCGACGGCGGGGTTCGGTGGGTCGGCTGCCGACGCTGCCCGGCAGGCGGAGGTCGCACAGCGGTGACTCACCCGAGTTCGGCAGCAGAAACGGACCCGATTCGGTTCGTGCCGTTCGAGACCGGCAACGACGAGCAGCGGGCTGCGGTGCTGGATCTCACCCAGGAGTATTTCCGCTGGATGAATGGCGAGATCAGCAGCCTGTGCGGGTTCTCGATCCCCGACATCGTCGGGATGGATCTGTCCAACTACGTCGTGGCGACCATGACGGGAATGTGTGCGAACCAGCCCCCGGACGGGGCCTTCTATCTCGTCGAGCACCACGGCGAGGCAGCCGGGATGGGGGGTCTTCGCCGACTGCCCGACGGCGCGGCCGAGATCGTGCGGATCTACACCCGGCCGGCCTACCGCGGGCGCGGGATCGGTGCCCGCACCATTGCGAAACTCGTCGACGAAGCCCGCCGGTGCGGCTACCAGCGCCTGAAACTCGACACCGGCGTGTTCATGACGTCGGCCCACCGGATTTACGCCGCGGCCGGGTTCACGTTCACCGAACCCTATGAAGGGGCCGAACCCCCTGCCGTCCTGCATCCGCACTGGCTGTTCATGCACACCGATATCGGCGGCTCACCGACATAGCGAGCTAACTTCGCAGATAGCGGCCCAGCGTGGCGGTCACCGCAGAGATCTGGGCGATCGACACCCGTTCGTCGCGGCGGTGGGCCAGGTTGGGATCGCCCGGGCCGTAGTTGACCGCGGGGATGCCCAGCGCGGCGAAGCGCGCCACATCGGTCCAGCCGAACTTGGCCCGCACCAACCCGTCGGCGGCGTCCACGAGTGCCGCGGCAGCGGGGTACTGCAGCCCGGGCAAGGCACCACCTGCCGCGTCCGTCAACTCGACGTGGGCGTCGAGACCGTCGAAAACCTCGCGCAGGTGTGCCAGTGCGGCCTCGGGGTTCCGGTCCGGCGCGAACCGGTAGTTGACGGTCAACGAGGCCGCATCGGGGATGACGTTGCCCGCGACGCCCGCGTCCACCAGCACGGCCGAAAGCCCCTCCCGGTAGGTGCAGCCGTCGATCTCGACGATTCGCCCCTCATAGGCTGTGAGCCGCTGGAGAACCGGGGCGAGTTTGTGAATGGCGTTGTCGCCGAGCCACGATCGTGCCGCGTGCGCCCGCGTGCCGGACGTCGTGATGACGGCGCGCATGGTGCCCTGGCACCCCGCCTCGATGTACCCGCCGGAGGGCTCGCCCAGGATCGCGACGTCGGCCTCCAGCCAATCCGGCAACTCCCGCTGGATCCGGCCCAGTCCGTTGGCGGACGCCTCGATCTCCTCGCAGTCGTAGAAGATCAGGGTGACGTCGTGGCGCGGGTCGGCGACGGTGGCGGCCAGATGCAGGAACACCGCGTCGCCGGACTTCATGTCCGAGGTGCCGCAGCCCCAGATGTGGTCGGCGTCGCGACGGGCGGGAACGTTGTCGGCGATCGGCACGGTGTCCAGGTGACCGGCCAGGATGACCCGGCTGGGCCGGCCCAGGTTGGTGCGCGCCAGCACCGCGTCGCCGTTGCGAAGCACCTCGTAATCGGTCTGTTCGCGCAGCGCCTGCTCGACCTCGTCGGCGATGCGCTTCTCATCGCGGGACACACTCGGGATATCGACGAGCGCGGCAGTCAGGTCAACGGGGTCGGAACGCAGATCCAGCACAACTCACCAGGCTAGCTTCCCGAGTGCCCCGTATCACCGGCGGCGACTCCTATCAGCGGTCGCGACTCACCGGCGAACCATGAACACCAGGAGCGTCGCATTCACGACCGCGATGGCGACGCCGTAGCGGAACGGAGCCCCGCCCTTCGCGGTCAGGGCACCCGTGGCGAGGGCCACCACCAGAAGCAGTCCAGCCCAGGCCACGGCCGGCGGAAACCCGGGCGGACCCACGACGGTGAGCACGGAAGCAGACAGCAGCAAGACGGTGGCGACAGCCTGCGACCACCGGCCGCCGATACGGTGCGGCAGACCCCTGACCCCGGTTGCCGCGTCGTCGGCAAGGTCGGGCAGCGTGTTGAGGAAGTGCGCCGCGGCCCCGAGGGCTGCGCACGTCACCACGAGCCAGACCGCTGGCGGCGTGGGTGGAACCGCCGCGAGACTGACCAACGCGGGCAGCGAGCCGAAGGCCACCACGTAGGGAAGCCACGACAACGCGGTGGCCTTCAAACCAAGGTTGTAGGCGACTCCCGAGCCGATCACGAGCACGAGATGCACTGTTGCGCAACGCCATCCCAGTGCAGCGGATAGCCCGACCGCCACTGCCGCGGCGATACCCAGCGCCAGAGTGACCGACTCGCGCGTGACCTCGCCGGTCGCCAGTGGTTTGTCGCGGCGCAGGACCGCGGCATCGCGGCCCGCGTCGAGCAGGTCATTGGACCAGCCGATCACCAATTGCCCGGCGAACACCGCGGCCACCACCACACCCAACCGGGCTGCAGCCAGATGCGACGCCATGGCCAGCAGGGCGGTGAGGAACGTCACCGCGATCGTCGGTCCGATGTGCGCGGTGCGGATCAGTGCCCCGGTTGCGGTCACAACCCGTGCCCGCCCTCGTGGAGTCCCAGGCGATCGTGCAATCGTTGGGCCGCGGCCGGCGGCGGCACCGTCCACGGCGGCGTCACCTCCGCGACGTGCGGAGAGCGCCTGGGGGCGTTGCCGATTTCGAGCCCGGCGGCCCGGGCAGTCGGACTGTCGAACCCATCCGCGGCTTCGACGGTGACCAGTATCTGGGCATCACCCTAGCCGAACTTCGTGGTCAGCAGCTTTGTCGCACTGGTTGATTCGGACTCCGGATCCTGAAAACCACTGGAGGACGGACTGTCCGCGACGGGGATGCCGAAAATCGTGAGCGCCAGCGTCAGGATGAACGCCAGACCCAAAACCCGGCGGGGCGCACGGACGGCCAGTCCGGCGGCCCAATGCAACACGATCCGCTCCCCTTCAAGCCGCCCCCTCGAAGTACCCTACCCGCGCAACATCGGCGGGTGTCGCCCGGTGGGACGAGAGACGGGTGGGACGAGAGACTCTGCAAGCCCGGGGGACTCTTTGCGTCCGCTTGCGCCGGAAGTACGGTGGAACACCGTGACTTCTGCTGCAGGCATAGGACTGGCCACCATCGCCGCCGACGGGACAGTGCTCGACACCTGGTTCCCCGAGCCGGAGTTGGGCGCCTACAGCCCGTCGGGGACCACCCGGATCGCCCCCGACGACATGCCCGAGGATCTGGCGGCGCTGGCCGGCCCGGACCCCGACCGCGGGGTCGAGGTGGTGCCCGTTCGCACGGTGACCGTCCTGGCCGACAAGCCGGCCGATGCCTACGACGCCTACCTGAGACTGCACTTGATCTCGCATCGGCTGGTGGAGCCGCACGGATGCAACCTCGACGGGGTGTTCGCCGCGCTGGCGAACGTGGTGTGGACCAACTACGGCCCGTGCCGCATCGAGGGCTTCGAAGCGGTGCGCCTGCGGCTTCGCCGCCGCGGGCCGGTGACGGTCTATGGGGTGGACAAGTTCCCCCGCATGGTCGATTACGTCGTGCCGACGGGGGTGCGCATCGCCGACGCCGACCGGGTTCGCCTGGGTGCACACCTGGCACCGGGCACCACCGTCATGCATGAGGGCTTCGTCAACTTCAACGCAGGCACGCTGGGGGCGTCGATGGTGGAGGGTCGCATCTCCGCGGGCGTCGTCGTCGGTGACGGCTCCGACGTCGGCGGCGGCGCGTCGATCATGGGGACGCTGTCCGGCGGCGGCACCGAGGTGATCTCGGTGGGCAGACGCTGCCTGCTCGGCGCCAACTCAGGCTTGGGCATCTCCTTGGGCGACGACTGCGTCATCGAAGCCGGACTGTACGTGACCGCGGGCACCAAGGTCATCATGGCCGACGGCGCCACGATCAAGGCCCGCGAGCTGTCGGGGGCGAACAACCTTCTGTTCCGGCGCAATTCGGTCTCCGGAGCGGTCGAGGTGGTGTCTCGCGATGGCACGGGCATCACGCTGAATCAGGCCCTGCACGCCAACTGACCTACACCCACCTATTCCGGGGCCAGAACGCAGAACTCGTTGCCCTCGGGGTCGGCCAGCACCACCCAACTCTGCTCACCCTGACCGATGTCGATGTGGCGCGCCCCCAACCCCACCAGCCTCTGCACCTCGCCCTGCTGGTCGTGCGGCGTGAAGTCGAAATGGATGCGATTCTTGACCGTCTTGATCTCGGGCACCGGGAGAAAGAGCCAATCGGGCCCCGCGCCCGCCGGCGCCCGCAGCAGCCACTCGCCGTCGTCCGCCGCCGGTTCGACCACCCACCCCAGCGCCTGCGACCACCAGGTGGCCAGCGACTCGGTGTCGTGGGCGTCGATGCCGATCTCGGTGAACCTCAGTCCCACGACCACAACTCCTTCTTGAGCACCTTGCCCATCGCATTGCGCGGCAGCGACTCCACAAGTCGCACCTCCCGTGGCCGCTTGTGCACCGAAAGTTGTTCGGCGACATAGTCGATCAACTCGGCCGGTTGCGCGTCGCCGACCACGAACGCCACGATCCGCTGTCCCAGATCCTCGTCGGGCAGGCCCACCACGGCGACCTCGACCACCCCGGCATGGCCCAACAGGGCGGTCTCGATCTCCCCTGCGCCGACCCGATAGCCGCCGGACTTGATCAGATCGACCGACTCGCGCCCGACGATGCGGTGCATGCCGCCGTCGTCGATGATGGCGACGTCACCGGTCCGGTACCAGCCGTCGGCGTCGAACGCCTCCGCGGTGGCCTCCGGCCGGTTCAGGTACCCGTCGAAGATCGTCGGGGTTCGAACTTGAAGGCGCCCAATGGTTTCCCCATCATGCGGCACCGGCGAACCGTCCTCGCCAACCAGTCGGGTCTGCATGCCGGTCAACGGAAGCCCCACCCAGCCGGGCCGCCGGTCACCGCCGGCGCGGGTGCTGACAGTGATCAGGGTTTCCGAACAGCCGTACCGCTCCACCGGGGCATGCCCGGTCAGTTCCACGAGCCTGTCGAACACCGGCACCGGCAGCGCGGCACTGCCCGAGACCAGCAGTCGGGCACCGGCCAGGGCCCGGGCCGCCTCGAGGTCGGCAACGACCCTCGACCACACCGTGGGCACCCCGAAGTACAGGGTGCCGCGCGCCGCCGCGTAGGCCTCGGGCGTGGGTTTTCCGGTGTGCACAAAGCGGTTACCCACCCGTAGCGACCCCAGCAGACCCAGTACCAGTCCGTGGACGTGAAACAGCGGGAGTCCGTGCACCAGGGTGTCCTCGGCCGTCCACTGCCAGGCCTGCGCGAGGGCGTCGAGGTCGGCGGCCACCGCCGCCCGACTGAGGACCACGCCTTTTGGCGGGCCGGTGGTACCCGAGGTGTAGATCACCATGGCGGTGTCCGCGGGGCGGGGCTCGGCGTACCGGTGCCAGGACCGCGCATGCAGTCGCACCGGTACGTGCGGCAGACCGGCGAGGTCGGCAGGCCGTTCACCCAACCAGGCCTGGGCGCCGGAGTCGGTGAGGATGTGCGCCCGTTCGGCGACGCCGACGTCGTCGGGCACCGGGACGAACGGCACTCCGGCGATCAGGCAGCCGACGACTGCGAGCACCGTTGCCGGAGACGGGGTCGCCAGTACGGCGATGCGGCGGGCACCGCCGACCCGCTCGGCCACCGAGGTCGCCGCTCCGACCAGATCGCTTCGGGACAGCGTCATCCCCCCGATGCGGACGGCGTCGGCGAGGTCGGCGCCGCCGGCCACAGCGGCAGGGTTGAGCGAGGTCAACAACACCCCGCGAGGCTATCGCGGCGCGTCACCCCGCGGCGGCGGCAGGCGGGCATCGCAGACGTTACGGTGAGGGCATGCGCGGGTCGGCCACCTCAGCCGGCCGCCGGGGTACCGGTCTTCTGATCGCCGCGATTCTTTCCGCGGCCGCCGTGAGCTCAGCCGCGCTCGCCCACCCGGCCAATGCCGCAGCCGCTCCGCCGGCGAAGCCCAAGCCCTGGGAAGGCCGCTACCAGCTGATCACCTACGCGTCACAGAAGGCTGGTACCAGCCCTGCCGGCCGACAGCCGGAAAAAGACTTCAGCGCGGTGTTCAGTCTCACCACCGCCTGTTCGTTCGACCGCTGCGTCGCCACCGCCGTCCCGGAGGCCGAGGCGACC